>JAPPLF010000088.1 GCA_028874215.1 Acidobacteriota bacterium | reverse complement strand
ATTTGTTTTACCAGCGGGCCCTCCTCGCCTCGCGGTCAACGGTGGAGAACGTAGAGTCGTCTGAGCAGGTTTCGGCTCCGGATCGGGAGAGGATCGTGCTGAAACTTCAGCACCTGGGAGTCTGCGCCCGTCCCTGTGCTGGATCGCTTATCGAAAGTGCGCGCTGATCTTTCCCAGCCCGTCGATATCGACTTGCACGAGATCGTTTCGTTGGATCCAGTGGGTCTGAACGAGGCTTCCCAACAACACGAACTCGCCGGCCCTCAAGTAGCTCCCGCGCGTTTCCAGGGAGTTGGCCAACCAGGCGAGCGCTTCAAGGGGGTGACCCAGGATGTCGGCTCCCCGTCCGCTACCGAGATGCTCGCCGTTCACGGACATGGACCCAACAATGCCCTGCAAGTCGATTGAGGACCATTCGGTCACCGGTTCACCCAGCACACAGGCGGAGCCAAAGAAATCGTCGGCGATCAGTGTTGCCGTATCGATCGACGAATAGTCGACCCAGCGGTCGTCGACAACTTCGATCGCAGCCATCACCGATTCCACTGATGGCGCGATCGTCTCCCTGTCGTGGAGGCGACCCACCGAATTGAGGTCTCGACCCAGGGCGACCGCCAACTCGCATTCCACGCCCACATGCAGAAAGCTGTCGTGTGCGAACAGTCCGGATACCCGCCTGACTGTTGAACCGAAAACTCCTCCGGAACAGGGATTGTCGATTCCCAGGTACTTCTGCATGACGGCCGTCGTACAGCCGATCTTGTAACCGACCCGAGGCCCCAGGTCTGTGCGTATAAATCGGGAGTGCAACAGCTCCTGGATGGCGTAGGCCTCGGCCTCGCTCCCGGGCCGGAGCGGGTCGGGCAACCGGCCCATTCGCTTGAGCTCCAGTCTCCCCACGCTCAGCAGATCGGCAGCCTGTTCCATCAAATCGACTGTCACCTTCGAAATGCTCCGGTTCAGAAGGGGCAATTAGCTGAAAATCCTGAGCGAACGATACAGTAGAAGTATACTGAGTTGGCGAATCGCGAGGAACAAATCCACGGGTTGGAAAACGGGATCAGAGGTCATGAAAACAGCACGCATTGACGACCGGGACTGGAGCGCTTTGAACCGGGGCGAGCAGCTCTACCAGATCGAGGTGGAAGGCTACCTGCTCATGCCCAACATGTTGTCGCCCGATGAGGTGCGGCAGCTCAAGTCGGAGACGGCGCGCCTGGAGACCTTTCCCATGCCCTACAGCGTGCACCAGCGGGACCGGATGCTGCAGCCGGGGCACAACCCCTATCCGGGCTCCGACTGGGAGCCCTATCGCTTCGGCAGCCAGGGGGGCGCCATCACGGACCTCGTCGCCCATGAGCCCATGGTGGCATTCCTGGAAAGGATGTTCGGGGACGAGATCGTCTTCATGACCTACCTGTACGCCCGGTCCGAGCCGGGGCACCCGGGCATCAGCCTCCACACCGACGGGCAACCTTACGGATCGGAGATCTTCGGCTACGAGTGCAGTTGCCCGGTCATGGTCAAGGTCCTCTACTACCTGGACGACCTGACCCCCGATGTCTCGCCCTTCAGCGTTCTCCCCCGGTCCCATCTCTCCCTCCACCATCAGGCCAACCCCTACCAGCGTTACCGCGATCATCCGGACCTGGTGATGGTCACCGCGACGGCCGGATCGGCCCTGGTCCTGCATCCCCGCGTCTTCCATGGCACCTACGCCAACGTGGGACAGCGATCCCGGGAGATGTTGCAACTGGGATACCGTCCCGCCTGGTCCGGTCCCATCCGGGAAAAGGTTCCGGCCTGGGACCCCGCGGAACTGGACCTGTTGCCACCCCGGGTGCGGCGTCTGTTCAAGGACCGGAACGCCTGCAAGTTCCGGGACGACGGCGATCACAAACCGGCCGACATGGCCAATTCCGCCGACTGGATCAGCCCGGGCCGCTGGGACTGGAAGTAGATCCCTCCGAAGCGAATCGGGATCACCTCGGACACGCCCGAGTCGGCCAGACCCTTATTCTTGAATTCGGCTGAAGGTGAAGGTTCCCAGGCGGGCCGCCGTCCGGCCGTTTCCGAGGGGAGGTTCCGTGATCCTTCGAATCGGCCGCGGCGGATTTGTAGGTGCGTTGGCAGAGTTGAAGGTCACTCCGCTATCGGTCCCGGCGTCGTAGGGGAAGAGCTCAAGCGTCCTTCCCTCGACCCAATCCCCCGATTCGAGGAGATTCAAGTCACGCACGCCCACGAACCAGTCGGGGCTGGGGGCGATCATGGAGACCAGCGTTACCAGCGGAAAGTCCCGGCTGATCTCGAATTCCAAGGAAACCAATCCGGGCGACCTGCCGATCCCGCCGCCCCGGATGACGCGTTCGGCGGTTCCGGCCTGGATGGCGGCCCGGACTTCATTCGCCAGAATACTCTGGCCGCCGGTCTCGGCCATGCTCTTGATCCCCGGAGTTGCGTTCTGTCCGGTCTCCCAAAATTTAACCTGGTCGTTGTGAGTCCCTCCGATCAGTCCCGAGAAATGAGGCGCGGACGGGAACTGGTTCGGATGGGTGGTGGCGCTCCAGGTGGCGTTGAAGAGAACCCGGTACCGCGCCGTGGCCGAAATTGCGGGTTTTTCGGGCGGCGTGCCGGGGAGGATTGCGGCCGGGACTCCGGTCAGATGAAACCGTCCTCCCTCCAGCAGCCGCTGTCGCAGCGCCACCAGGTGAAACGGGTCGTGCGATTCGCAGAGAATCGAACCGATGAACTCCCCTTGACCCGCGTGATCGGGAAAAAACTCGCTGGCGAACCGGGCGCCCTCCGCCTCCACCGGAATCGTGTCCAGCGACTCGCCATCTTCATCGAACAGCGTCATTTGGAACGGCTCCGGCTCATCTCCGGTAGTCCCCGCGTCGCGGGGGCGGCGAAAGGCGATGCCAGTGTCGGTCGACGTCGACGGAGACACCTCGACCGGGATGCTCACACGGTGGGCCGCGGGTGACGCCGCCACCCCCACCATGTCCACCAACTCGTCCTCCAGCCAATATTCGAGGAAGAAGGTCACGGCCAGATCGGTTGCTGATGAACCGTTCCCGCCCTCGATCTGGAATACGCCGGACCAGATGGGCGACCCGGCCGGAGCCGCCAGGACGTGGCGCATGGTGGCCTGAGGCTGCAGGACCAACGGAGCCCCGTCGCTGCCGGTGCGATCGACCCCGTTGTGCATCCAGGACCGGCCCGACCCGGAACCGAAATCGGGCAGCCGCATCGAGCCCTCCCACGGCTGGTCCGTGGGATTGGTGGTCAAGACCACGACCTGGAAGCCTCCGCCCACCACCAGATGGGGATAGACCACCGGTTCGGAATCTTGCGCCCAGGTGGGGATTCCGAAAACCAGAAGGACCACGGGGAGGATCCTGTTGGCCAGGGGAGTGATCATGACGTGCGCAAGCTCACGAGATGCATATCGCATACAAATAAATATTACTCAAAAATTCGTCCTCAGGGTGGAACCCCGGCAAGAGAGGGCCGGGTTCCCGCCTCGTCGAGTGAAATCCCGTCTATCCCTCCAGATTCAGTGCTTCGATGGTCCAGGTGATGAGACGTCCCCGCTTGTCGAAGGAAAATCGCTCCCCCAGGTTCCCGGTAGTGAAGACGAAGCCGTCGAACCCGGCGAGACGAGCCAATCCCTCAAGTTGCTCCCCGTCCGGTTCCCTCCGGTTCAGATCGACTCCCGCCCCCAGGTGAAGACGGCACCCCGCCCGGCGGCAGACCGGTCCGTAGACCCGGGCCAGATCCTGTTCCAGAGGATTCAGTCCGATCCCGTCCTCGCCGTTCGTCAGGTACCCATAGCCGGAAAGCCCCTCCGTCAACTGCCGCCCGCTGATGACGTTCACCACCAATTCGTCCACCAGCCCGTCCCGGACCCACTTCTGCCAATTCAGGTGCAAATTGCCATACGGGGGACCCAGATAACTTCCCCGCGGGATGGCCAGTGAGAGCCGCCGTCCGGCGGGATGGAGCAGATCCTTTACTTCCGACAGGAATCGGCTCAGCGACTCGCCCCGCAGCCTCCGCCAGGATTCCAGATCGAAGTCGCTTTGGAGGATGTCCACACCATACCGCCGCCGGTATTCCTCCACGACCGGGCGATTGAAGCCGAACTGGTCGCCGTAAGCCGCCGGCAGCACGTAGGAACGGGTGCAGAGATGGAGCCCGTCGGCCGGAGCTTCCGCCAACAGATCGCGGAGCATTTCGAGACGGTACCGGCGCACCTCCGGGTAGGAGTAGCAGAGCACTCCCCAGTGGCGCTCCTTTCCGGAGCGGTCTACCTCGACAAACTCGGGATGGGCTGCGGAAAAACGGCTCTGATACGGGTATGGCGTCCCCCGGGGACGGTAGAGCAGATCCCGGGGAAGTCCCTCATCCAGGAAGGGAATATAGAGGTAGGCCTGCGCTCCCGCCGCATGAGTCACCTCGACGAAATCGGTCACGTCCCGAATCCGGGAAGCAGCCAGCGTCTCCCAGAAGCGGGACCAACCCCGGGAAACCTCCGGGTCGTCCGCGCGCTGGTTGCAGTACCGCTGAATGAACCAGTGGTCCACGCGCCAGTAGAACCGGCGGACCCCGAAGCGCTCCCTCCAATAGGCGACTGCAGCAGCCAACCGCTCCCGGCTGTCCAGGCGGGCCTCCCCCTGCCCATACTCCAGATGGTCCGGCCAATGCACGCGAAAAATAATTTCCTTCGGCATACGCGCTGTGAGGGAAAGGAGCGTTGGATCCAGCCAGTGTTTTTTGGCGCCCGGCGAGACAGACGTTACTCCGCAATAAACGTCATCTCCCAATCTCCGATCTTCTTGAGCCGGCTGCCGGACATTCGGATGGGAGGCTCTCCCGATTCGACCCAGGCCTCCAGTTCCTCGACATGACCCAGGCGCCTTAAATCGGGGAGCGAAGTGCCGTGGCCCCAGAAATAGGCCGAGTGGGCGTCGAACTCGGGACCCCAGACCTTGGCCGTATCCCAGAAGACCAGCGACTCGACCCCCAGGGCGTAGAGCTGGAGAGCCTTGCGCCGGTACTGCTCGGCATTCAGATGCCGGGGCATGATGTTGAACGTCACCGTGCACGACGTCCCCCGGGTCAGGTCCAGCCAGTAACGGACGTCGGCCGGATCCTCCCAGGCCAGTTCCCAACTGTAGAGACCCTCCGCCGAAGTGTAGGGAACGACGGTGTCCACCAGGCCTTCCCGAATCCACCGCTCCACGTCCAGACCCCAGTAGAGGTTCTCGTCCCGCCGACCGAAGACCCAGACCGACAGCTTCTTGGCTCGGCCCTGTTCCATGGCCACCCGATCCAGCATCCGTCTCAGGTCCCGGACGAATTCGGTCATCACGGCGGCCCGGTGGTTCAGCCAGCGCGGGTCCCTCTCCTCCAGCTGCCGGGGGTCCTGGCCGTATTTCTCCTGGAAGCTCTTCACCAAGGGTTCTTCGTACTCCACGTAGGGCGGGCGCCGATTGAACAGGGGACAGATTCCATCCACCGGATAGTTGGCCATCTCCCGAAACAGCGACACCAGGTAGCCGCGGGTCTCGGGATAGCTCAGGGAAATCCGCGGCGCTCGGCTGCCATCCCGCCGGACCGCCCTCAACTCGGGATATTTCTCGTAGAAACCTCCCTGGTTCATCTCCTCGAATGGCGGAGAGAAATGAAACGGACCCATCCCCTCGGCGAACCGGTAGGAAGCGTGAAACTCCATCCCCAGCTCGTGGGCATGGTCCACGGCGATTCGGAGCGGGTCGATCCCCTTTTGGACGTACTCGGTCCAGTTTTCCACGAGTCGCCGATATTCGAAGAGGGAGTAGTCGTCGATCTGCAGGTGGCGGGTGGTGCACATGCGTCCGATCCGGGTGAAATACGCGCAGAGGTCCCCGGCGCCCGCTTCCCAGTAGATGCTGCCGAAGTCGGTGTCCCGGTAGCTCTCCAGCAGATCCCGGACCGTGCCCGGCTCGCTGTCGACCACGATTCCCGTCCCCACGTCCTGGGTGGCCACGAGACGTTTCCGGTCCGTCCGCCTGCGGTCAGCCTGCAGAGTCTCGACCTCCTCCGTTTCCAAGGGCACCAGCTTGATGTAGGCGATCCAGACGTTCTCGCTGGTGCTGCGCCCGGTTTCCCCCGCTGGGACCTGCTCCCGGCAGAGTTGCTTGAAGCGGATTCCCTGACCGGTCAGGTCCGCCGCCTTCCAGTAGACGTCCCGGACCGCCTGTCCGCTCTCCATGGCGGGAGCCGGAAGAAAGACCAGGGAAAACGCCGGGTCATCGTCCATCCGGGTCCACACCCGCTGTCCCCGAAAAGGGCGGAACGGCGTGTTGTACAACCCGATGTAGATGTCGTGCCAGCCTCGGACCTCGAGGGGGTACCGCACTTCCGCCGCCGCCGTCTCGGGACCCGCCCGCAGGAAGACACCTCGGAAATGCTCCGCCTCGTAGTCGATCAGCCGCCAGCACGCCCGCTTGCCGACTCGGCTCAGGGACGAATCGGGCTGGCACCGGTTCAGATCGGTGAAATAAATGGGGTCGTTTTTCCGTGCGGGTCCAGCGGGCATTTAGGGATTCTCCTTGACGGTCGAGTCCGGAAATGATTCCAGGTGAAAAATAAATGAACGCTTATGGTAACGGTGTCGTCAATAAATCAAGAAGCTTGAGCTAGCCACAACGACTCTTCCAGCTCAGTCGACGCCTTCGTCACGGATGTCCGATTCCCGCGCACACGGAGGATGTGGGATGAACCTGCCCAACAGACGACCCGTCATTTCAGCTACTGCGGCTGCGGCTGCGGCAATCATCCTGGCGGCCACGCCGGTCCATGGCGCCACTCCGGTCCTGGACGCCATGAAGGAAGAGCTTCAACGCTCGGTCAAGCTCCTATCCCAACAACCGACTCCTGTCTACTACCTCAGCTTCGAAGTCACTGAAGACCGGAGAACGATACTGAGAGCCTCCTTCGGACACGTCGCCGGCAACTTCGAGAACACGCGGCGCCTGCTGGACATCGACCTCCGTGTCGGTAGCCCTGACCTGGACAATACTCACCCGATCCGCGGCGACTTCTTCGCCAACATGCCCGATTTTTCCATGGTTGAGGTGCCATTGGAGGACCTGGACGCGCTTCGGAAGATCCTTTGGTACGAGACGGACAAGAAATACAAGAAAGCCAGCGAGCAGTTGACCAAGGTCAAGGCCAATGTACAGGTCAAAGTGAAAGAGGAGGATCAAGCGGGAGATTTCTCGGCGGAGTCGCCTGAAAGTTGGTCCGAAGACCGTGCATCCGTGACCATCGACCGGGCATTGTGGGAAGAAAAGCTCCGCAGGTACACGGCCCCCTTTTCAGGTTCCGGCCACATCTACTCGGCCGACGCAACCCTTTCGGCCAACGCCGAGACCCGCTGGTACGTGAACAGCGAAGGATCCCGGATCCGGACCTCGCAGACCTACTATCGACTGATGATCTCGGCCATCACCAAAGCCGAGGATGGGATGGAGCTGCCCCGATACGAATCGTTTTTCTCCTTCACCCCCGACGGGCTCCCGGACGACAGCGCCGTGCTCAGCGCTGTGGATGACATGATCCGCGATCTCGAAGCGCTCAAAGCGGCCCCCGTCGTCGCTCCCTATACCGGCCCCGCCATCCTGTCGGGCCGGGCCAGCGCCGTGTTCTTTCACGAGATCCTGGGCCATCGGGTGGAAGGACACCGGCACAAGGAAGAAGACGACGCCCAGACCTTCAAGGAAATGGTGAATCAGAAGGTTCTGCCCGAGACCTTTTCGGTCATCTTCGATCCGACGGTCAAGCGAATTGAATCGACGGATCTGGTCGGCTCCTACCGCTACGACAATCAGGGAGTGAAGTCTAGGCGAGTTCCGGTCATCGAGAACGGGATTCTGAAGCGATTCCTCATGTCCCGAAAACCGGTCGAGGGCTTCTCGAAATCGAACGGCCACGGCCGCAAACAGGCGGGATTGCCTCCGGTCGCGCGTCAATCGAATCTGTTCGTTGAGGTGACCGAGTCCCATACGCGCGAAGAGCTCAAGGCCCGATTGATCGACTTGATCAAGGAGTCTGACAAACCGTTCGGACTCTACTTCGAAGACGTCCAGGGCGGTTTCACTTTCACGGGAAGAATGATTCCCAACGCCTTCAACGTCCTGCCGATCATGGTCTACCGGATTTTTCCCGACGGACGCGAGGAGTTGGTTCGCGGCGTCGACCTGATCGGCACGCCGCTGACGACCTTCAGCAAGATCGCCGCTGCGGACAACCAGCTTGAGGCCTTCAACGGAATCTGTGGAGCAGAGTCGGGCGGCGTGCCTGTGGCCGGCATCTCACCCGCGGTTCTGGTCTCCCAGATCGAGGTGCAGAAGAAGGAAAAATCTCAGGAGCGAACTCCAATTCTCCCCGCCCCCGTGGACTCGAGATAGCCGCCGGAGCGGCAACGAGGAGCGCAGCGAAAATGAAAACCTCGACAAAAAGATGCACCGATCGAAATGTGGATCTCCCCTGCCATCCAAAAAGAGTTCCCATGAAATTCGGCCGCCTCCAGATACTCGCGTTCATTTTCTTTTTGGCCTGTCCGTCGCTCCTGGCACAGGAAAGCGTCCTCATGAAGGCGTTGCGAGACGAACTCGGACGGACAATGGAGAAGCTTCAATTGGAGGATATGGAGAGGCCCTATTTCGTCGCCTACTGGGTTCAGGAGACGAATAGTCTACGGATCGAAGCCAGTCTGGGTGGACTGCTCGGCAACAGAAAGGCCTCCAACCGTTATCTGTCCGTCCAGTTGAGAGTCGGTGACCACAGCTTCGACAACACCAACTTTCTCGATACCGCAGGGTTCCGATCCCGAGTCATCCGGGCTGGAGGCCCCATCTACCTGCCTCTCGAAGACGACTACGGCGAACTGAGACGGCAGATTTGGCTCGCTACCGACGGCGCCTACAAGCAGGCGGTTCAACGCCTCGCCAGGAAGCGCGCGGTTCTTCAGAACAAGACTCGGGTTGAAGAGGTGGGCGATTTCAGTCAGGAGGAACCGGTTGAGTTCAGGGACTCGCGTCCCGCTGTGAAACTGGCCGAGCCCGCCCAGGTGGAGGCGGCGGTCAAGGAGCTGTCGTCTCTTTTCAAGGAAGCGCCCCACGTCTTTGCTTCGAACGTACGGGCCGAACTCCTCAATACGACGACATATTTCGTCAACAGCGAGGGGTCCTCGTATATCAAGAGCGAGCCTTCGGTCTCGATTCGTGTTCTGGCGGAGACCCAGGCCTCAGACGGAGCGGAACTGGCAGACTTCGTGGTTGCCTACGGACGTTCCTGGGAAGATCTTCCCCGCCGTGCGGAGTTGGAGAAGAAAATCCGGGAGATGGCCACTCACCTGGGCCGTTTGCGGGATGCGGAGACCGTCGACCTCTACAGTGGGCCGGTCCTGTTCGAAGGGCAGGCGGCGGCCGAACTGGTGAACCAGGGTCTGGGGCCCAAGCTTCTGGCTCAGAGAACTCCCATGCTGGACGATCCCAGACGGGAACAGTTCTTCCAACTGGCCCGGAATCCCTTCCAGGACAAGCTGGGCGCCCGCGTTCTCCCTCGATTTCTCTCGGTCGTCGACAATCCGACTGCCGCGACGTTTGGGGAGATTCCTCTTCTGGGCGGATATCAGGTCGATGAGGAAGGGGTGAGATCGCGGGAAACGACCGTTATTCAGCGGGGAATCCTCAAGACGCTCCTGACGACCCGAAACCCCGTCAGAGGAATCCCCAAAAGCACGGGTCACCGGAGAAATATGGGACCGTCCCCGTCGAATCTGTTCGTACAGGCCCGGAATGCCATGAGTGGTGACGAGATCAAGCAAGAACTTCTAAGTCTCGTGCAGGAACGGGGACTCGATTACGGGATCATCGTGCGCAGGATGGGAAACCCGAACCTGAAACTGTCCAGGAACCGGCGCGCTCCACTGATGATGCGGGGAGCCATGAGGGAACCACAAGTCGAACCGGCCATTTTGGCGTACAAGTTGCTGCCGGACGGACGGGAAGAGCTGATTCAGAAGGTGGTCCTTTCGGGGTTCAGCGAGTCCAGCTTCAGAGACATCGTTGCGGCGTCGGACGTGCCCATGAAATACGACACTGAATATCAACGTCGTGCACGTGGATTCAGCATGCTTTTCGACTTCAGCGCCGGAGGCTCCTTTGGAACGCCTCTGGTGTCTCTGGTGACACCGTCTCTACTGTTCGAAGATCTGACCTTGAAGAGACCCACGGAGGCCATCCCCCGTCCGCCCGTGATTCCACCACCGGCTCGCGGCCAGTAACGCCTGCGTCCCAATCTCCGCTTCCGCGACACAGGAAGCCTCTTCCGCCGCCGCTGCCAAGCCCACCGGGCCCATGTACAATGGGAGCCGCATTGCCATGACCTGCAAATACCGCGTTCTCATTGTTTTCGGACTCCTCGGAGCCGGTTTCGGGATGGCCTCCCCTTCAGCGGCGGTCCCCGACCAATTGGCTCAAGAAGTCCGGTCTCTACTCGAGAACCACTGCGTCCAGTGTCACGGTCCCTCGCAGCAACTGAACGGCCTCCGTCTGGACAGCCGGGAGGGCGCGATTGAAGGGGGCTACTCGGGACCCTCTCTGGTCTTGGGCGACGGGGGCGCCAGCGCCCTGATCCGGCGACTGACCAGCGACGACCCCACTGCTCGCATGCCCCTGGCGGCGCCTCCCCTCCATCCGGATCAGATCAAGGTGCTGACCCGTTGGATCGACCAGGGAGCCCCGTGGCCCCGGGGCACGATGGTTCGATCCGACTCGGATTCAGTCTTTCCAAAGCAGGACCGGCACTGGTCGTTCCGCCCCATCGACCGGCCCAGGACCCTGCCGGAATCCCCCAAACCCTGGGACCGGTCCCCGATTGATTCGTTGATCCGAAACCGTCTTGAGCAGGAAGGGGTGGCCCCCTCCCCCATGGCCCCCAAGGAGACCCTGATCCGAAGGGTCAGCCTGGATCTGACTGGCCTCCTGCCCAGCGTCGAGGAAGTGGAGGCGTTCCTGGCAGATGAACGGCCCGACGCCTATGAGCGCTTGGTGGACCGGCTCCTGGCATCGCCCCGTTACGGCGAGAAATGGGCCCGCCACTGGCTGGATCTAGCCCGCTACGCCGACAGCGACGGCTACGAGAAGGACCTGCTCCGTCCCCACGCCTGGCGCTGGCGGCAGTGGGTGATCCAGGCCCTGAACCGGGACCTTTCCTTCGACGAGTTCACCATCGAGCAGTTGGCCGGCGACCTGCTGCCGGAGGCATCCGTGGAACAACGGGTCGCCACCGGATTCCTGCGCAGCGGCCTCAAGAACCGGGAAGCGGGCGTGCCTCGAGGCCAGGTCCGGTTCGAGGAGACGGTGGACCAGACCAACACCATGGGCACGGTCTGGCTGGGCCTGACCCTGGGTTGCGCCCAGTGTCACGACCACAAGTACGATCCCTTGAGCCAGAAGGAGTACTACCAGTTCCTGGCCTTCTTCAATCAGACCCAGGCCCGGGAGATGGACGCACCGCTCCCCGGAGAAATGGAGCCCTACCTGGAAGAGTTCCCCCGCTACCGCCAGCAGAGAAAAGAGCTTCTGGACAACGGCGAGATCTCGATTCCCCGGCTGCAGGCGCGATGGGAGACCATGCTCCTGGAGGCGGCGGAGCACCCGGGAAAACACTTGGACTGGGACGACATTCTCCGAGGCGCCATTCTCAACGAGCTGGACCGGGCCCTTGAGTTGTTTCGTTCGGGTCCCGCGGGCCGCACCTGGCGGGAAAACGACCGCGTGACCCACTATTTCTTCAAATACACCGGTCCGGAAATCGCCAGGGACGAGGCCCTGAGCGAGAAGCTGAAGGACCTGAAGGGGAAGCTGGCCGAGCTGGAAACCTCCTTCCCCGACGTGACACGGGCCTATGTGATCCAGGACATGCGGGCCGCCACCCATATCGCCCTGCGCGGGGACTACCGGGCTCCCGGTGTCCAGGTCCAACCCGGTACGCCCGCGTGGTTGCCCTCCTTCCACAACGGTATGGAGCCACCCCGTCTGCGGTTGGCCCGGTGGCTCGTGGATGAGGACAATCCCCTGACCGCCCGGGTCGCCGCCAATCGATTCTGGCAGGAACTGTTCGGCAGCGGCCTGGTGAGGACCCCGGAGGATTACGGGATCCAGGGATCCAAGCCCTCCCATCCGGCTCTTCTGGACTGGCTGGGTTCCGAATTCATGCGCCAGGAGTGGAGCCGGAAGCAAATGCTGCGCCGGTTGGTGACCTCGGCCACCTACCGTCAGGCCTCCCGGGTCGAAAGGAATTCAGAGGAGATGGATCCGGAGAACGTCCTGCTGGCCCGTCAGAGCCGGCTGCGCCTCTCCGCCGAGTTGATCCGCGACGCCGCATTGTCGGCCGCCGGCGTGCTGGATTCGCGAGTCGGCGGCAAGAGCGTTCGTCCCCCTCAGCCCGACTGGGTCTCCGAGATCACCTACGGCAAGTCCGACTGGGAGTCCAGTTCCGGTGCGGACCGCTTCCGGCGCGGGCTCTATGTGCTGTTCAAGAGAAGCGCCCCGTATCCCCAGATGGTGAATTTCGACGCTCCCGACGCCAGCGCCACCGTCTGCCGCCGGGACCGCTCCAACACGGCGCTCCAGGCCCTGAACCTGCTCAACGATCCCGTCTTCCTGGAAGCCGCCCGGTTCCTGGCGGTGCGCACGCTCCGAGAGGCGCCGCCCCGCTGGGAAGACCGCCTCCATCTCATCTACCATCTCTGCTTGAGCCGGGAACCCGGTCCCGCGGAACTCCGCCGTTTCCGTCGGTTCTTTGAGCGCCAGAGGGCGATTTTCCAGGAGGAACCGGAGTCGGTGAAAGACCTTGCGGCCGGGTCCGGCTCCGATCTGGATTCTCTGCAGGTGGCGTTGTGGACCACCGCAGCCAGGGCCGTGTTGAACCTGGACGAGTTCATCACCCGGGAATAGAGATGACTCCCTTTCAACTTCGTGAACTTCAAGGCCGGCGGGACTTCCTGCAGAACTGCGCCTCCGGAATCGGCGTCATGGCCCTGGCCGACCTTCTCACCCTGGACGGACTGACCGCCGCTCCCACTCCAGGCGGCCCGCTTCAACCGGCGGCGCCCCACTTCGCGCCCAAGGCCAAGAACTTCATCTTCATGTTCATGGAGGGTGGCCCCAGCCAGTACGAGCTCTTCGATCACAAACCGGCCCTGGACCAATACCACGGCAGCCCGCTTCCCAAGTCGCAGACCGAAGGACTGGAATTCGCCTTCATCCAGCCTTCGGCGTCGATCCTGGCCAGCTCCGTCCCCTTCCGGCGCTACGGCCAATGCGGCATGGAGCTCTCGGAGCTGATTCCCCACATCGGCTCCTGCGCCGACGACATCTGCCTGGTCCGCTCCATGCACACCGACTCCTTCAACCATCACCCGGGACAACTGCTGCTCTTCACCGGAACCATTCAGATGGGCCGTCCCAGCCTCGGCGCCTGGATCTCCTACGGCCTGGGGAGCGAGTCCCGCAACCTCCCCGGATTCGTGGTCCTGACTTCCGGCCCGGGAGGCACCAGCGGCGGGTCCACCAATTTCGCCAGCGGATTTCTTCCCTCCCACTACCAGGGAACGGTCTTTCGCCAGTCGGGCGATCCGATTCTCTACCTGGGCAACCCGCCCGGCGTCAGCCGCTCGACCCAGAGGGCGTCGCTGGACCTGATCCGGGATCTGAACCGGCAACATGGGGAGTCCACCGGAGACGCCGAGATCGCCTCCCGCATCTCCAACTACGAGCTGGCGTTCCGCATGCAGACGGCGGCTCCGGAGCTGACCGATCTCTCCACCGAACCGGCCGGGATCCGGGAACTCTATGGCCTCGACCGCACGGACAAGGCCGAGCGCCAGTTTGCGGCCAACTGCGTGCTGGCCCGGCGCATGGTGGAGCGGGGCGTCCGTTTCGTCCTGATGATGGACCACGGCTGGGACGACCACACCGAGATCAACAAGAAGATCCCCAAACGCACCCGCAAGATCGACCGGCCTACGGCGGCCCTGCTCAAGGACCTGAAGCAGCGGGGCCTGCTGGAGGAGACCCTGGTGGTCTGGGGCGGCGAGTTCGGGCGGACACCCATGGTGGAATTGAGGCGGCCAGAGGACGCCAGCTACGCGGGCCGAGATCACCAGCCTTCCGCCTACAGCCTCTGGATGGCCGGCGGGGGAATCCAGGGGGGCCAGGTGGTGGGGCGAACCGACGACTTCGGGATCCGGATCGAGGAAGACCCGATCCACGTCCACGACCTGCAGGCCACCCTGCTGCACTGCCTCGGCCTGGACCACACCCGGCTCACCTACCGCTACATGGGCCGAGAGTTCCGCCTCACCGACGTGGCCGGCCGGGTGATGGAGAAACTGTTGGTGTAGACGTTCTGAGATTTGGGAGGGGACCTTCCTGTCCCTCCGAGGCAGTGGGGATAGGAAATCCGTCACTCGGCCCAAATGATCTACGATCTATATCCTTTATTATCAACAGTTTATCCCAATTATCCCCTCCATTCATTGTTCCTTGATTCCTACCCGTTGCCTGTTTGTTGCCTGTTGCGTTTGTGAGTCTTCGTTAGCCTGTGCCTCTCGAATGCTCTGGAGCGCATGCGAACTGACGTACCCTGCGTAGCGCATCGTCGTGCTGATCGCAGAGTGCCCCATCAGCTTCTGCACCGTCCTCACGTCCACACCCTGCATGAGCCAATGACTGCACCGGAATCGCCTCAGATCGTGAAACCCGACCTTCAATCCCACCCGCTCGGCAGCACGATGTAGAGACTTGTCGGGATTCACCCATCTCGTCCCTGTCCGGCTGTTGACGAACACGTATGGAGTGCTCAGGTAACGAACCAGCCCCGCCAGGTATCCGGCGGCGTACTTCGAGAGCGGAATCTCTCGCGGCTCGTCGTCCTTGGTGAACTCCACCCACAACATCCGGCGGGCCAAGTCCACCCGGCTCCAAGTGAGCGACAATGCCTCTCCCTTGCGAATCCCCGTCTCGCCGATCACTGCGATCATGGCTTGCAGGTAAGGGTTGTCCATCGCCTCGACCAGGTCGCGGAACTGTTGAACCGTCAAGGGCCGGAAGACCTTCTTGGGTTCCTTGAGTTTGGGGAATCTCACCAGTGGGTGCGTGTCCACTTCCCCGCACTCCAGCGCGTAGGAAAACAGCTTGCTGAGGGCCGCAATGTCGCGGTTCACCGTGGCGGGCTGGACCTGTCCCTTCCGTTTCGCGACATAGCGGTGGAGGTCCTTGCGCTGGAATTCCTTCAGAGGAATGTTCCCCAGCATGGCGTTGAGGCTCTTGAACGAAAGCGCGTAGCGGCGCAAGCAGCGCAGACGAGGTTTGCAATACTCCTCGAAAAAACGCTCGTAGAAACTGCGGACCGTCCAGATTTTTCGGTTACCACCGGCGAGTTCCCGCTTGAGCTGCTTCCAGGTGCCGTCCAGGATGCTGGACTCGATTCGTGTTTGAAGCGCTTGTGCGCTCCGGTAGTTGGGGGCGTACATTCGGAGCCGACCGGATCCGTTCGGCCAGTACTTGCTGACGACATACCGCCGTCTCCCCCGGCGATCCTTCACCTTGTAGATGCCCATGCATCTCCTCCTTTCTGGATCCGGGTTCTTCGCCGTGGGGCGAATCGTACCACGGCTCCAGAGAATCGACATCGCCGTTCAAGTCCTCCAAGGCGAAGACCGGGCGGCGGGATCTACCGCCAGTTTGGGATGAATCCCTCTACGGCGGATGGCAAAACAGACTGGCAGTGAGCATGAAGCGAAAGAAAGAGTCTCAGCTAGTCACGATCGAGGACTTCTACCGGCGCTGCCTCCAGGGGACAAGGCCCCGGTTGGGACAGGTCGCCTCCAGGCACGGGTCGCGGGTCGGGACGTGGCGGAGCTTCGGCAGTAGAAAGCGGGCGACGCTCTGGGACCGTCTCAGATCCAGAAAAAGGGGATTATTGGATCCTGTTACTGATGGCAGATTTTCGCCCCTACCGGGCTTGGCGTGTCCTGTGAAAGCGAACAGACACCAAGAAACTCAGTCGAGTTCATAGACATCACGTTTGCCTGGAACCCAAGGCACATCCGAAAACCTATCGAGGATCTGGGTACAGAGTTTTGCCTCTGCCGCGTACCCAGCTGGCTCATTCTGGTTCGCTAGGATCAGTTGAACCAAGCGGACGAGGTGCGGTAGGTGCCTCCACTCGGTGACCTCGTGGCGCAGCCATTCAAGCCAGAGCACATGAACCTCGTCAATTGAGTTTTTGCCATCGAACGGCAGCCTAGCTTGGCCGCAGTTACTCCGGTAACGCCACGCCGCGGCCAAGAGATCGTGAGCGGCTTGAAGTGTTCGGTGATCGAATCTCTCAAAAGTACCCCACGTAGGATGATCAACATCGTCCAGAAGTAATCGGGCGAAGTGTGTGTACCGGTTACACAGGGTAACGATGATCGAAAGTGCCTCTCCATACACATCGTGCTGTTTCATCGCCACCTGTTGATTGGTATCACCTGCAAAACAAGCTCCTCCGACAATCACTATTCTCTTCCTGATTCCGAATCCAAATCGGGCATTGGAAGACGAACCACATCGGTTGCCCACCGCATGTACCGATCTTTCGTGATCCTTCCGCCGCTAACTCTCAGACCCTTCATTCACTGGAAATTGGCCAATACAGGCCACGGTGTTTGCTCGGCTGGGTGTGTTTTCCACCATGGACGGATGGCTCAGCACACCATTGAAGACGTAGTCTGGCAAGTGGTTCGAGGATATCCTCGGGCAGTCCTAGCAATTCCACGAGCACGGCGCGGTCAAGGCTCTTTCGGGTGTCGTCTCGATATGCTTCGTTCGCGGGGAGCAAGGCGCGTTGTTGGAATTGACCCAATAATTTTGCCGCCGTATCGAGTTGAGCATCCGACAGCCTTCGGGGATCAAGCACGAAAAGGTCAGGTAGCGCGGAAATCGTTAAACGCGTTCGGCCCTGCTGCTGCCGCGTCCCCGCCCACCAGAACGACATCAATCCAAGCGTCCCGTTTGCCCAGAGCACGATAGGAGCCTCCCAACGCTTTCGATCCAGGCTGAAGTTGGGCCAAGCAGTTCCACCGAGCGTCCGGCCGGGGGTAAGGCACGCAGCGAGACTTTGGGAGTTAAGCCGGAAGTCACGATTGAAATGCAGTCGGGTGGCGGACCGCCAGACCCTTACGGCTGCGTCCTCGCATCCATCTCGCACCTCACCCTCAGTGTCCGGAGCGACGAAAAGACACCGTTCCCGTTTTGCACTGTGTCTCCAAAGAACAGGGTAGCTGGGAATGCCGATGATTGGAACGATGTTGAAGGGGCCACGCCCCTCTCCCGCGATGTCACGATCCAAAAGGCCACGTTCTCCAAGAGCACCCAAAGTGCTGGTGGCCACGGGCAGGGGCTGGCTGTACTGGGGGAGGTGCAGTGTCCCAGCCGACAAAAGTGTCAGGGTCTTGGCAAGGGACGGCTGGCGTAGTCCAACGCAGCCCCCTTCGGTTATCGGTGCACGAACGTAGCTTCCGATTTGGTTGACTCCGATGGTGATCCGACCAGCGGAGGAATGTTTGGGAATTTGGCCAATTGCGCTGGCGATTTCAGCGGCTTCGAGAAGATTCTGAGGCCTCCGGTACAGGTTGATAAACAGAATGGGAGCACGGTTGATTGAGGGAGCAGCTTTTCCAGTGCTCGTTCGATTGGCAACGACGAGGGCTTCAGCAATTCCCGTGTCTGCTGAGAACGCACGATCATGGGAGCCGCTCGTCGCAATGGTGACAATGACGATGTCCGAGTAGTAGTCCGCGAGTAAGTTTCGAGCGTTGGTCCATGAAACGCCTTGCGCAAAAGTGATCGGCAGTACGAAGGCGACGGTGCCACGAGGCTTGATTTTGGCATGGGCGAGATCGATGAAATTTGAGGCCAAGCCCGCGTTGCCGTGTCCAGCGGGTGATATTCCGCATTTGAGAATTCGCTGACGAATCTTCTTGAGACGGTCGGACATCGCACGTTGTTCCCGGTCACTGGTCTCGAAGCCAGCGAATGAAGGGATGGGAATGGTGGCCGATTCATGATTCGTGGGTCGAGTGAAAGGCGGGTTCATGATCGCAAGGTCGAGAGATCCATGGGGCAAGACCGCATCCTGATCTTGGATGTCGCCGCGTTTGCCATGCGCCCGACGTTGACCGGTAGCGAACAAAGCCTTGGTACTTGGCCGCACCGTTAGATCCAGTGACCCAATACAAGGACCGTCCGAATCGTTTCCGTAGGGCATTGTATAGATGCGCGTATCAGCGAAGGTGATGGTTGGATGGGCACTGGATAATTGAGATGCGGCCAAGTGAGTTGCGGCGGGCATGATGTCCGCCGCAATGAGAGAAAGTTCTATCATCCTCTTGTGAATATCCGCATCGTTACCTTCGGCCCGCCGGTAACGGGCGAGAATCGACTGATAGGCGGCGGAGAGCAACGTTCCGGTGCCGCACGACAGGTCAGCAATACGCAGGTTGGGATAAGCCTCGCGGTTGCTCCAATCGAAGTCAAGCCGGTCAATTGCCAATTCCGCGAGGAGTGTGGCGCTGGTGGGAAGCGTGTAGAAAGTCGCCAGGAACTTGCGATCCGCGATGAGCTTCTGAAACATCCTTCCGGAGAGATCGTGCATGGTCGCGATGCCAATGCCGGCGAGTTCTTCCGCTGTTTTGGCGAGGATATGGAGTATCCGATTTGCCGTCGGAGTCCGGATCGGTTCCAGAATGGTCGAAGCGATGTGGAAGATCGGCCAGTAGTTCACTTCGTTGAGGATGCGGTCCCAGCAGGCCAGCACAGCCGACTTTCTCGGTCGGCTGTCAATTCGGCTGCGCAGGTCATCGATCGAAGCGATGTCGTGAGTCCCTGCGACAGTTTCATGGAACGTAAGGGCGTTGGCGACGATCGTCATTGCCATCCGGATCGTCTGCTCGCCCGCGCCCTGATTGAGTGCACTGGCAATCCTTCGTGGCGGGTCTGGGAAGAGATTGGAGTCGTTGGCAAGTATATTGGCCGCAAAGGTGACACCTTGTGCGAAGATCTCTATGTATTGGTTGATCAGCCGCTCGGAAAGGGATGCATGTTCGATACATCGAGCAAGATCGTCTACGCCGCCGGAAAGCCAGCCGTCTTTGGGCCACCGAACAGGTGATGACGGGCTGCCGGAGAAAAGGCAGTACTCGAACGTTGCTCCAGCGATGCGTCTGGGAAGACTTTCTTGAGCACGCTGGAGATGACTCGGTATCCGCAGTGCAATGGTCTGCTCGATGCGGTCGCCTGAATCCCTGAGGGTAAGGCCGAGTCGATCGGTGGCGTCTTTCTCGACGGTGTTAGCCGGCAAGAACTCAGTCTCGACGACAACGGGCTGAGATGTCGTTGAACGAATGATGATGTCGGGCCGCAAAAGCGTACTCTCAACGACAACAGCGGTCTGCTCTACGCCAAGTAGCTTTTCCCAAAGAGGGTGCTTCTTACGTAGAATATCGGCTAGGGATGCGTTGAAGGCAGCTTCGGCGGTGTGTGGGGTCACCGGACTTCTCTCTAGCTGGTTACGTCATGTGACGTCCAGGATGTTTCAGCAGAACAGCGCACCGTGGAGCACATCCTGTCAGTTTCCCATAGGGGTCAGACCAAAAAAGGGGCACCCGATACCTCGATTTTCCGTCTCCGGCCCTCTTCCGATCTCGCTCCTTTTTAGATGGAGCGGATCTCGGCCGACAAAAGACGTTCTTGAAGTTTCAGAGTCGTTTTCAGCCCGATCCGCGAAAAAAGATCATCGTAGACGGTCTCTGTTGGCCTGAAAGGCCATCGCGAACGGTTAGGCATGGGTCCCGGCCCGTCGCCCAACTGGCGCCAGCCTTCCGGTGCACCCGGCTCGACACCTCCACGCGGATAACCTAGTGTGCCGCTTGGTAGTTGTATAGTTGCTAACGCCGAACCTCGATCTCCCGCGCCTCTTGGACCGGACACTTCACGGACTGACCAAGCGGGATGGAAACTTCGAATTAGAACCGACCACTTGCAAAATGGATACTCCCTGACTCGATGCGCCCGCTGGCACCACACCGTGGCGGATGCGGGTAGCTCCGGTGGACTGGCGAGGATCGGCAGTTGCTATCCACTGTCACCTTGCTGCCCGCAGTAGTGACTCCGCAAAGCCTGAAGCAGCAGATTAGCTCTGCCTAGAAGTTGTCGAAAGGCATCACGTTTTCTCAGCGACTGAATCCCCAGTTTTGAGGTGATCTTCTCGTAGCCTGATCCTTTCCGGTGGGCTGAACCAGTCGAACGGAGAGTCTGGAGGGTTCTTAGGAACTGTACAAGCTCTTGGCAATGAGGAAACCGTGTCGCTTCCAGAAATCCCTCAAGTTTTCTGATTCCCTTGGCGCCCTTCTCCAAGCCGGTTGCTCTCGCCTTCAATTCTCTTTCGTTCAACGAGTCTACAAGGAGCTTTGTCAGCCGGCCAATCTGCTCGTCGAACTCACCTTGGGAGTTCGTAACCGGAGCATGAATCGTCTTCAGGAGATGGTCGTCGCCGACCGTGGGTGTCCGAAATAGTGGCCATCCGTGTATTTCTGCCCACTCAGTCATGAGGTCTGAGTACTCACGGCGAAACACCAAATCGGGTGCTTCTGCGTCCGCAAACTCAGCCAAGATATTTCGACGGTAGTACGTCTTGCTCACTCCCCCCTCTGGCGGGACATTGAACTGACGCCAGTGCAGTCTTTCCTCATATGGGAGGTCGCGACCGAGATCACCTAGCCACACGACAACGTGTGAGTCGAGGTCATTGTCGATCCGACAACTCCATAGACCCAGGCACTTGAGCTGACCATCCGAGACGCTATACCGATCATGTTCTGAGTAGTATTTGTCGAGGACTTCACGGCGGAAATAGACAGGCGTCAAGTAGTGGAAAGCTCCAGAGTTCGCACCAGAGTGGTTGCTCAGTTTGTCAGGGTCTGAGGTGTTCTCAACTTCATTTCCGTCCTGATCCATACCGACGATGAAACTCACATCCTGTTTCTTGTCGTTCTCGTTGAAGGACCACACATCCGCCGCCTCTGGGAGAGGCGGCGCAAGAATCGTCTTGCCGATGAGAAGGGAAAAGGTTTTGAATCCTTCCCCTGAATCCAATTCGTAGTTGGCAACGGTTCGGTGACAGCGAAAGGAGCTGCTGACTACCTCCCTTCGTCGCTCCTTTTCTGGCACTTCGCTGAGCGGGATCTTAGAAAACCGTGTGGAATCGATGTAAACAGCCAGATAGAGACCCGTCCCCGCCTGAAACTGACGAAGGTATTTCAACTGCGCTTGAACTTTATTCGGCGTGATTCGGACTACCTCAATTTCCCGACCGGAGGTGTCAAAGGACAGAAGAAGTCCACGATTATGGTCTGCCGCTAGATTGTGGAAAAGACGGAATTCTTCGGCGATTTCTACATACGTCTGAAAAGCCCCCTCGAACGAACGATGTAGGACAAGGGGCCGAATACCGGGGCAACCGCCGAATCGCTCATAGGTGTCTATCTTCTCTCCGGCGATCCAACTCTGACTGACGCCTGGCATGCCAGCACCAATCGTAAGGTCCCAGTAGTCGCAACTCATAGCCTTGACAGCGGCTTCGTCATCCAACAAGGCACACCACACTCCGAAACGATGAGTATGAGCATCGTCGCTGAGGTATAGCGTCTGCCACGGTTTCGTTCCGATCCTCGGGAGTGTGTCCTCAATCACGTCACGCTGAAGAAGGTCATGTTTGTCTAACTCCATCTTGTCCTTCCCCTCTGGCTTCGAGTAGAAGCTTTTCCCCCTTTTTCCTGTGGTGCGGTCCACCATCATACTGGAAAATCTCCAGGGGACTTCGTCATTGTCAGGCTCGCGGTTTCCTCCTCGTTTTCCTCGTTCTTCCATTTCGCTTCTACGGCTCCCGGCCCATGCGCGATGCTTTCGGTACACTCGCCCGTCCATAACAGCGTGAACTTCGGCTCAGTCAAAAAGTGCCAGACGTCGCATCTCGGCGACTGTTTCCATGGCCGCCAACACGCAGTACCAACTGTCGAGTCGAATCACCAAAGGCGCGCTCCAACCCCAAGCGCTCATGCAATCCAAAGGCCTTCCCGCAGGGATGATTGAGACGGGAGCGACCCCCCCCAGGGGGTGTTGCGC
>JAPPLF010000087.1 GCA_028874215.1 Acidobacteriota bacterium | reverse complement strand
GACCTATCTGATTTATAATCAGTGAATTACGTCGATTCCATTCTGGAAGTTCAGCTTAGGGGACAGGGAGCGGAATTTCTCGAAATGGACGACGAGGTGGAAGTGATTGTCCATGATCTGGTAGGCGGCCAGGCGACAGCGGTAGACGTTCACGTAGAACAACATCATGTGCAGGAGTTTGAGACGGGCCTGGCGATTCCTGAAGGGGAACCAGCCGGGCCGGCCGACGACTCGATTGGTGACGTGATAGAAGGCGGCTTCCGAGCTCTTGTGTCGGGCAGTTCGGGCCATGGTCGTTGTCCTCCGGGTTTCGGGATCGGACTCCCAGTGGAGGCGATTCGCGCCCCTGATGACAACAACGATCCAGAACCGGGAAGCACTAACCGAAATATAGACTGTCCCTTTTCCGTTCCCTTCCCTGGGTGCGGTCCGTTCCCCGAGTGCGGTCCCCAAAATGGACTGTCCCTTTTCTTTCCCCGGGTGGGCTGGACCTGATCTTTGGGAATCTGAGACGATTTTGCCGGGCAGAACGGCTGGAAGGTCTGGTCCACAAGCACACAGGCTACTGTCCCGGCCTCAGAATAGGAGACGCTGTAATGAAGCCAAAGCTGACTCGACAGGAGATCCGTTCGGCACTGACTGGGCCTTTCGGATCGATCCGCACTCCCTTCAAGAGGGATGGCGGTGTGGATTACGACGGTCTCAGAAACCACATCGAGCGCAATATCCAAAACGGGGCCGGCACCGCGCTCCTGACGGCAGGGGACAGTCACTTCCATATCCTGAGCGATTCCGAGATCGCTGAGGTCACGCGCGTTACCGTCGAGCAGACCGCCGGACGCGCGCTGGTGGTCGCCGCGGACCGCCGTCACTCCACGAGCCGTGCGGTGGACTTCGCCCGCCATGTCCGCGGGGTGGGCGCCGACGTCATGATGGTGCTCCCGCCCGACTGGGCCGGTTCCTGCACGACCCGGACCCTGGTGGAACACTACGGCGCCGTGGCCCGGGAGATCCCGGTGATGCTGGTGACCAATCTCTTTATCCCCCGGGGGAGCGACTTCGGGCTCGAAACCCTGAAGGTCCTGGTGGAGGAGGTCGCGGGGATCGTGGCCATCAAGAATGACTTCCTCGGCCAGTTCGCACGGCGCATGTGCCTGCTGGTGCACGAGCATTGGGCGGTGTTCTCCGGCGGCCACAAGCAGAATCATCTGGACCTGCACCCTTACGGCTGCGACGGATACATGTCGACCTACATCGGCTTCCGTCCCCGGATCGCCCGCCGCTACTGGTCCGCCATTCAGGAGGGGAACCTGGCTCAGGCCAGAGAGGTGATCGAGACCTGCGACATGCCGCTGTTCGACTATCTGGCGAAACTGCAGGGCGGGTTCGACGCGGGCCTGCACGGCATGCTGGAGATCTACGGCATCGCCGGACGGTGGAGGCGCAAACCCCACTATTCCCTCACCGACCGGGAGATGGAGAGACTACGGGATCATCTCGATGGGCTGGGAGTTCTTTGAAGCGGGAGGTCACCCTGCTGCCGTCTGACCGTCCTCACCGGCGCGCCACCAGACCTTTCCGTCCTTGATGGTGGCCCTGCAGACCAGCCTCTCCGGCCCGACCATCTTCTCGTGCTCCACGTCGAAGAAGGAGAACCGGCCCTCCTCCAACTCCAGCACCGCGATGTCGGCGGTGGCGCCCACGCTCAGGTGTCCCAGATGGGAGTCGATGCCGATGATCCGGGCCGGTTCGATGGTGGCCCGTTCGATCACCTCCTCCAGTGAGAGGCCCAGGCCCAGAAACTTGGACAGGGTGGTGGGGAGGTCGTAGACGGGGTAGTTGATGCACAGGGTATGGATGTCGGTGCTGATGGTGTCCGGCAGGAACCCCTCGGCCACCGCCCGGCGGGCGATGCGGAAGGCGAAGCTGCCCACGCCGTGTCCCACGTCGAACAGGATCCCGCGCTCCCGGGCGTCCCGGACCACGGGGCGGATTCGCCCCTCCCCGTCCAGGATTGACGCGGCCCCGATCCTGTGGAAACAGTGGGTTACCACGTCGCCGGTTCGAAGGGGCGGAAGCAGGTCCTCCAACGCCACGTCCGACCCGCTGATGTGAATCATGAGCGGCTTGCCGCATTCCTTCGCCGCGTCCAGGGAAGCCTTGAGGACGTCCCGGAGGTCCATGGTTCCGGCCACTCCCTCATAGAGACGGACCTTGACGCCCAGGGCCGTCTCCGGATGGCGCAGGACGCACTCGGCGCATTCGCCGGCGTCGAGATAGTCATGGTGGACCAGTTCCCCCCGGCGCGATGGGAGACCCACACCGGAGAGGTTCACGTAACCGAAGATCCGGGTTTCGGAGGGCTCGATCACATACCGTTCCAGACCCTTGTAGTTGATCCAGCCGGCGGACCCGGTATCGACGACGGTGGTGACCCCGGTGCGGGGACAGAGGTCGTCCGCCTCGATCCCCAGGAAGGAGACGCCTTCGTAGACGTGGGTGTGCAGATCGATGAGGCCGGGAACCACGAAGAGGCCGGACGTGTCCAACACCTCGGCCGAGCCCTGGACCGGAAGGTCGCGGGCCACGGCCGCCACCCGCCCCTCCTTCACCGCCACGTCCAGGCGGCCTCGCCGGCCATTGGCCGGGTCGATCACCGTCCCACCCTTCAGGAGCAGATCGTAGCCTTCTGCGGCGTCCGTCACTTTGCTTCCTCCAATTCGGCGAGGATCTCTCCGATGCTCCGATCCAGGATCTCCACGATCTGGTCGGCCTCCGCGGGGGTCAGAATGAGCGGCGGCCCCAGTGCGATCCAGTTGGGATCGAACCGGGTCAGCAAACCATGTTCCAGGGCCCTCTTGCCGATGCGCTTTCCGATGGAGATCCGGTCGGAGAAGGGTTCCCTGGTCTCCGGGTTCCGGACGAACTCGACGCCCAGGAACAGACCCCGGCCACGAATGTCGCCGATGATGCCGTGGCGCCGGAGTCCCTCCAGTCCGCGCCGGAGATGGCCCCCCACTTCACGAGCGTTGGCGCAGAGGTCCCGCTCCACGATCTCGGCCAGCGTCGCCAGGCCGGCCCTGCACGAAATGGGATTCCCCTCGAACGTGTGACCGGCGACGAACCCCGGATTGGTGGCCGGGTCTCCCCAGAAGGCATCGGCGATATGCCGGCGGCAGAGCATCGCCGACAGGGGAGCGTACCCGCCCGACAGTCCCTTCCCTACACAGAGGAGGTCGGGAAGGACTCCGAAGGTTTCGGCGGCGAACATCCGGCCGGTCCGCCCCATACCGGTGATGATCTCGTCGAAGATGAGGAGGACGTTGTGCCGGTCGCAAAGTTCCCGCAGTTGAGGCAGGTACTCCTCGGGCGGTTCGATAATGCCCCCGGTGTGGCCGATGGGCTCCACGATGACGGCGGCGACGGTCTCCGGACCCTCGCTCTCGATCACGTCGCCGATGAGGCTCGCGCAGGTGATCTCGCAGTCCGGATATTCCTTGCCGAAGGGACAGCGGTAGCAGGTGGGGGGAAAGACGTGGATGAAGCCCGGCGCCAAAGGTTCCCGCATGCTCCGGCGGCTGGTCAGTCCCGATGCGGAGAGGGACCCCATGGTCGATCCGTGCCACGACTGGTAGCGGGAGATGATCTTGTACTTGGTGGAGTTCCCGGTCAAACGATGGTATTGGCGGGCCATGGTGATGGCCGCTTCGGTCACCTCCGATCCTCCGCTCAGAAGCTTGACCGCGTCCAGGTCTCCCGGAGCCACGGCCACCAGGCGATTGGCCAGCTCGACGGCGAGAGGATTGCTGCCGTGCATGGTAGGTGAGAAATGCAGCACCTCCATCTGCCGGCGAATCGCGTCCATGACCCGTGGATTGGAATGCCCCACGGAGACGACGTAGATTCCCGAGATCCCGTCCAGGTACTGCTTGCCGTGAACGTCCCAGTAGTGAACACCGTTGGCCCGGGACATGATGAAGGGATCCTGGGCAAACTCGCTCATCTGGGCCCGAACCAGGATTTGCCGCAGGAACTGCTCCTCCCCCGTCCTTTCAGCAGGAATGGATTCGGTGCGGGCAGCCACCACCGGCTCCTTTGCCCCCCGCGGTGCGTACGATTCTTTGTCCTTCACACTTGCCTCTCTTCTATCAAAGAAAAAGGAGGGGCGACTTCCAGTCTCCCGTTCCTCATTTCGAATACGGCGGTTAGAAAACCGCCTCCTACCCGGCGCAGAACGCAACCGCGGCACAGGCGTAGACTTTGGCCACCCGGATCAGGTCATCCACCGGAACCTGCTCCCCGGTCGTGTGAGCCCCCGTGGCCCGCGGACCGTGCGTGATGGTCTCGATACCGGCCAGCTCCCCCAGGGTATTGCCGTCGTCGATGAAGGGCTTGGCGCCATGCGGCAATGTTCGGCCCATGACTGCCCGGCAGGAATCCTCGAACGCGCCGACCAGAGGATGCTCCAGGTCCATCTCGAAGGCGTCCCGCCGGTAGTGAAACCGGGCATCAACCTGGATTCCGGACGGTGTCTCCATCGCGTCGACGGCCTCCAGAAACCGTTTTCGAACCTGGTCAACGGCCGTCCCCGGCAACCACCTGCAGGTGCCGGCGAGACGAAACTCGGTGGGCGACTGGTTGTAGATCTCTCCCCCCTCGACCTTGCCGACGAAGACGCTCTCCCGCCCGGCCAGGGGATGCGTCCTGCCGGTCAAGCTCCGGTCGAGGGCCTCGAGCCGGTTCACCAGGTCCGCGCCGGCGACGATGACCCGAGGCTTCCCCAAGCCCCCCAGAACCTCATGCACCGGGGTTCCCTCCCGGCTGAGGGTCACCTCGACGTTGGCCATGCCCCGGCCCACGACCGGGAGAATATTGGAGAGGTATTCCGGCAACAGCGCGGCGTCTCCCACATACCCCGCATCGATCAGCGCCGTCAACTGCTGGCCCCGGCCCCATGGAGCCTCGTGCAGGTCGTGAGCCGTGAGCAGGATCCCTCCGGCCTCCAAGACGTGCGAATCCCGAACCGCCAGCAGAGCCTCGCACATGGCGGCCACGCCGGCTTTCATGTCGGAGGCCCCGCTCCCGTAGAGGATTCCGTCCTCGATGCGGGGAGGAACGAAGGGAAGATGCACCGTATCCAGGTGGCCGTTGAACTGGAGGGTTCGTCCCGGAACTCCCGATTCGTACCGGGTGACCACGGCCGGGGACCGGGGCCATGCGGCCTCCGGCCGGCCGACTTCGAAACCTTCGGCCGCCAGAACCTCCGCCATAAGGTCCGCTACCGCGGCGGCGTGCTGGGTAGGGCTGGGGATCCGGATGAGGTCGACGGCCAATTCCGTCAGCCGGTCCGGGCGGACGGCCCGGTTCACACGATCGATGACGTCCTGGTTCAGCTTCATTGTTTCAGGGGTTTCGGATCAGGCCCGGCGGGCTCATCCGGGCGCTCAGGCAACTGCTGGCGCGCCGACCGCCCGGTTCAACCGAGGCATGAGCTCCTTGGCGAAAAGCTCCAGGTTGCGGAGCCAACTTGCCTTGTCGTCCCAGTCGTAGCACATGAGGATCAAGGTGCCGAAGGAACCGGTCTCCTCCACCATGAGCAACAGCCGGCGCAGCACTTCGTCCACGTCTCCGGCGATAATCTGCTCGGTCATGAGAAAATCCAGATTGCAATCGGCGTCGCTCATGTCGAGGTCCCGCTTGTACATCGCGCGTCCCGGTCCCTTGTCCAGAAGGCCGCCGATGTATTCGTAGTTGCCGGCTACCGAATTGGTCCGGGCGCGGGCGCGCGCCTCCCTGGTGCTGTCGGCCAGGAAGATGGATCGCGCGATCTTGAAGTCCTTCCGGTCCGGCGTGCGCCCTGCCTCCAGAGCGGCTTCCTCGTAGGTCTCCCATAAATCCCGCAGTACGTTGGACGTCACCAGGCAATGTCCGAAGGGCTGAAATCCTCTTTTTCCCGCTGCCTTCATGGTCCCCGAATTGCGGCTCGTGCCCGGTGCCGCGATGGGGGGATGAGGCCGCTGGAACGGCTTGGGAATGAAGCCGACTCCCGTCTCCTCGTCGACGTGATCGTCGAGGCGGATGGACCAGAATTCCCCGTCGTACTCATACGGAGGATCCGATTCCCAGAGCTTCAAGATGATGTCGGTGGCTTCGGCCGCCATCTTCGCGGCGTTCTTGGGCTCCGCGCCGTACAATATCTGATCCGCCGGCACGCTGCCCGGGCCGAAGCAGAGATTGAGCCGCCCCTTGGAAAGGTCATCCAGAAACGCCAGCCGGCAGGCCACGTGGGCCGGATGATGCTGATTGAGACAGACCGGAGCCGGGCCCAGCCGAATCCGGCTGGTCTCCCCCAAGGCCCGGGCGATGAAGATCTCGGGCATCACGATGTTCTCGTATTTCATGGTGTGATGCTCACCGATCCAGAACTCGCCGAACCCGAGGTCCTCGGCCCGAACGATCAGCTCCAGATCTTCTTCATGGCATTGCGCCCGAGGCTTGTCCGGGGGGTGAAAGGGCATGATGAAAATGCCGGTGTCGATGGCGTCCATGGATTCCCTCCCGTTGGCGTCCCGGAGTCCCGGCACGCTCGCTTGCGGCCGACCGTCCATCATGATAGGTCACGTTCCGCGAGGGCACAAGATATCTGAAACCGAAGAACCAAGAGGAACCGCTGCCATGAATCAGGATCTGGATCGACGCCGTTTTCTGACCGGATCGGCCGCTCTGGCGGTCCCCGGTTTCGCCGGAAGCTGGACGGCCTCGGGTTGCTCCCCGGAAACTCCCGGGCGCTCCGTGGTCATCGACCATCACCTGCACGTCTTTCCCGACCAGACCGGAGCCCTGGGATACGACGACCCGAATACACACAGTCGCATCATGCAGGGCGCCGTCCGGAGCCTCTGGGGGAGGTTCGTCGCCAGCCACACCGATCCCAGGTACATCCCGGAACCGGACGAGGAGGTCGGGTTCACACAGGGGAAATACGGCATCTGGAGATGGCGGAAACATGGTGAGGACTGCTGGATCCGCCGCGGGCCCCAGACCATGACCGACCCCATCCATGAGCCCGAGCAGATGTTGGCCCACATGGACATCGTGGGCGTGGACATGGGAGTGATCCAGACCGGATACATGGCCAAGGTGTGGGGCCGGGAAGTCTACTACGCCGACTGCATTCGCCGCTGGCCCGACCGTTTCATCGGAACCACCGACATCGACTACGACCTGACCAAGGACGACCGGCATTTGGCGGGCGAGTTGGAAACCCTGCAACGAGCCGTCGAAGAGCTCGGTTATCGTGGACTCTGCTCCCACATGCCCAAGGGGCAACCCCGGGACGACTCCCGCGCCGACGCCCTCTGGAAGGCCTGCGTCCGCTTGCAGATCCCGGTATTTCTGGACACCGGCTTCAACTCCAAGGCGGACTACCTCCGGGAGATCGGAGAGATCGAAAACGTCTGCCGCCGGTTCCCGGAGCTCCAGGTGGTGAACGCTCACCAGGGCAGCAACGTGCTGCCGCCCTCCGATCCCAACCACGTGGACAACCCGACCGAGTTCTTCGAGCTCTTCAAGCTGGGCAACTTCCACCTGGAGTTCGGCTACGTCCTGGCCTGGGAGAACGAGGCGGTCTGGGGAGCGAGAGATTCGGAATTCCCCTACCCGCGGCACAAGGAGATGATCCGGAGAATCTACGAGCGCTTCGGGGCCCGGGTGATGGTCTGGGGAGCCGACATGCCCTGGGCGGGGCGAGCCTGCACCTACAAGCAGTGCATCGACACCATCCGCCACCACACGGAGTTCATGACCGACGAGGACCGCAGTCTGGTCCTGGGAGGGAACGCGGCGCGAATCTACCGCGTCGCCGGGTAGGGAGCACGGGGACCGTCATGGAAATCGTGGAGAGGGGCACCATCGTCGATGCCGAGAATTTGGTGGGAGGCAAGAGGTCCCATTGCTTCACCTCCCTCTGCCGGCTGCCGGGCGGACGAGTGCTGGCCACCTTCCGCCGCGGAAGCGACAAGGAGTCGGCGGACGGCAACTGCCTGATCGCCTCCAGTGCCGACGGAGGCCGACATTGGCGGATCGTCTCCGACAGCTTTCGTCCCGGCTTCACCGGCGTCCCGGGAGAGGTGCGGTCGGCCGAGATCATTCCTCTTTCCGACGGCAGCCTGCTGGCATTTCTCACCTGGCTTCACCGGTCGGGCGTGCGGCCCTTGTACGACAGCGAGGGAGATCACGTGGCGCCGTGCCGCATCATCCGGGCGCGCTCCACGGATGGAGGCGCGACCTGGTCCGGCTACGAAGTCCTCGACACGTCGCCGTGGAACTTTCCGGTGCTTGCGGGAAGTCCGATACGGGTTCCGGACCGCGGTTGGGTGGTGCCGTTCGAACGGCAGGAACCGGAAGTGCCGGGAGGGGCGAGCCTTCACTCGGCTCATGCCCTGCTGGCGGAGGAGGAGGGGATCTTCAATCAGGTCATCGACGTGGCCAGAGATCCGTCGGACCGCCTCTTCTTCTACGACCAGCGCCAGGCCGTCTGCCCGCGGACGGGACGTCCGGTGGCCGCCTTCTGGACCTACGACCGCCTCTCACGGAAGGACCTGGAGATCCACTTGTCCTGGGGAGACCCGGAGACTCTGACTTGGGAGCCCCCTTTCTCCACCGGGATCCGGGGGCAGATCGCCGTCCCGGTGCCGCTGCCCGACGGCCGGCTGGGGCTCTTCTACGTTCACCGCCACCCTCCGGCCAGCCTGCGGTTGGTGCTGTCGCGGGATGGGGGCAGGACCTGGGATCTGTCGAAGGAGATGATCGTCTACGCCTCAGGAGGGCCCAAAGAGCGGGGTATGGGCGATCGGGAGGATCTGAGCGGGTTCTGGGACGACATGGTGAAGTGGACCTTCGGGCACCCCGCAGCGGTCCTGTTGGAAGACGATCTGCTTCTGCTCGCCTACTACGCCGGCGAGAACGAACGCCGCCTCAGCGTCCACTGGGCCCGGGTCCGGGTCTGAGCCAACACGGGAATCCATGGCACAGGTCAAATTCATCCCTCTTCCGGGTTCCACCGGAAACGCTTCATATCCACCCGGCCCGAGGGCCCGAAGCGGACACCCTCGGCTTCCAGCAAAGCCCTTTGGAGTCCCTGAGGATGGGAATCGAGCCGATCGGTGGAGCACTCGCCCGTGGCGCTGACTACCCGATGCCAGGGAATGCCGGGAGGGCAGGAGTGCATGGCCCAGCCGACCGCGCGCGCCGACAACGGACGGTCCAGGAGATGGGCGATCTGCCCGTAGTTCATGACCTTGCCCTCCGGAATCCTCCGAACCAGCGCGTAGACCCCCTGCCAGGCGCCGGATGCTTTTCGGGCCGTCATGCAGAGGAAGCGTCCTTCCCTCCGATCCAGACCCGCCTTCCGGCCTGGAAGACGGCCACGACCCGGCTGAATGCGGTCACGTCCTGATTGGGGTCACCATCCAGGGCCACCAGGTCGGCCCGTTTTCCCGGTTCGATGGTGCCGATCTCGTCCTGAAGCCCGATGGCCTCGGCCGAGATTCGAGTGGCGGAAGCCAGGCACTCGGAAGGGGTGAATCCGACCTTGTGGAGAATCTGCAGATCGTAGTCCAGGTGTCCGAAGGCGATGTTGAAGACTCCCGAATCGGTCCCGGGAACGATGCGCTCGCGCAGACAGTAGTCCAGCATGCGGCGCATGACCTCCAGGCGCCGCTCCATTCGCTCCTCGAGACGATCCAGTTCGCTCTCCTCCCCGGGCGCGGCCTCACCCGAATCCCGCTTCCGCCTCAGCTCCAGAACCCGGGGATAATTGCACCAGGTCTGCAGGGTCGGGCTGATCCAGATGCCCGATTCCGCCATCATCTCGGCGATCTTGGGATCGAACCGCATTCTGTCGTCCGGGTCCAGGAACTCGGCGTGCTCCATCAGGTCGATGCCCGCCTCCACGGCCCGGCGCATGGACTCCTTGGCCCGGCAGTGGGCCGCCGTCAGCCGATGGAAATGGTGGGCCTCGTGGGCAGCGGCGTGGAGTTCCTCGACGGTATAGGTGGCCACTCCCGGAATGGTTCCCACCGTCCCGCCGCCGGAGGCCATGATCTTGATGTAGTCCGCGCCCTCGTGGACCAACCGGCGGACCGACCTGCGGATCTCCGCCTCTCCGTCGGCCACCTCGTTGCACATGTGGAAATGACCGCCGGTGCAGGTGATGGGGCGCCCGCTGACCAGCATCCTGGGACCCGGGATATAGCCGCGCGCGAGTCCCGACTTGAGAGTGAATCCGACCCGGTTTCGGGCGCCGTGCTCCCGGATGGTGGTGATTCCCGCGTCCAGGTGCTTTTTCATGTTCATGGCGCCTGTGAGCACCATCATCTCGTCGGAGTCGGAGAACATATCCGCATAGTGGCGGCCGTCGCCCGCCAGGCTCAGATGCGTGTGGCTGTCGATCAGCCCGGGAGCCAGGCACGCGCGTCCCAGGTCGATGACGGACGTCTCCGGTGGCGCCGACTTCAGGATTTCTTCCCTGGCGCCTACGGCTTGGATGCGGCCCTCACGCACCAGCAACGCCCGGCCCCTCCGGGAACTGCCGGAAACGCCGTCCGCCAGGAGGTGACTGTGGATGACGACGCTTCGATCCGGATGTCCACGACCGGCGCCGGACCCGGTTTGAAGGGGTTGTTTCTCCATCACCTGCTACAGGCCTCCTCTTCACCCCGTGGCAACTCCATTACTCCTCTCTCAGCCGGCGGGCCGCCTCGGCCATGGCCTTGAGCTTGCGGTACGCTTCGTCCACGGGAATCGGGTTGGTGTTGGAGGGAGCGAAGCCGCAATCGGGATTCAGAGTGATCCTCTCGCGCCCCACGTAGCGGACCGCCTGGCGCACCATCTCCACGATCCGGGCGGGCGGGGGAATTTCCTCGGCCCGGACGTCGACGCAACCCAGTCCCAATTCCAGATGTTCCGGAAACGCCTCCAGAACCTCCAGAGATCCGGCGTTGGGCAGAGCGAATTCCATGACCAACTGGTCGACTCGAAGGTCCTTCAGGTAGGGGAGGAGATAGGAATAGTCTCCTCTGAACCCGGTACTGCGATTGTAATGGGCCCGGCAGAAGTGGACTCCGGTCTTGGCCTGCCGGGTGTCCGAAACGACCTGGTTGATGCAGTCGATGCTGGTTTGGATCTCCCGCTCCACGGCTTCGAAATGGCTCCGGTAGCCTTCGTCCACAAAGAGCGAGAGCCACGGATCGTCCAACTGGATGAAATAGACCCCCAGGGCCTCCAGCTCACGCACTTCCCGGCGCAGAACCGGGATGATGTCATTCAGAAAATCCTGCCGGGTCGGATAGGCGTCGCGGGAATAATCGGGATGCCAGAGGCGCCGGGCCAGAATGTAGGGCGAGGGCAGGGTCACCTTGACCGGCAGCGAGGTGTGGCTCAGCAGGAACCTGGCTTCGTCCAGGACCACCGGACGGCCGGCCTCGACAGGGCGGACCACCGCCGGATAGCGAAGCGGAGACTCGGCCTGGGAGGGCGCCACCACCCGGCGGGCCCGGCTGTCGTAGAACTGGCCGTCATCCAGAATCGCCGAGCCGTCCAGCAGGTCCCTCTCGAATCCCCCCACGCTTTGCGCGAAGATCTTGACGTAGCTCTCGCGCCGGTATTCGCCATCGCTGATGATGTCGACCCCGGCCATTTCCTGGAGCTGGATGGCGTAGAGGACCGCACTGTCCAGGCGGGACTGGAAGGTCTCCGGAACGACCTGTCCCGAAATCTCCTGGGCGAAGAGGTCCATGACCCATTGGGGCCGGGGAAGGCTGCCGACGACAGTGGTGGGAAACAGAGACGGCGGCCGCATCGTTTTCGCTCTCCTGGATGGAAACTACCAGCTTTGGGCGATGAATTCTTCCGGTTCGAGAAACGTTCCGGTTTCTGGATTGAGTTTCGATTCCTGCTCTACCGATCCTGCCGCAGGAACCCTGAGATTGGTCCCGGACCAGTGGGTATCCCGTCTCCAACCAGATATAATCCACATTCCTGACAACAGGACGATAGGTAAACATCGGTCGTTTCCACGAACTGGACGGGAATTTTGAGCACCGGCGAGAGTCAACTGCTGCTGGCCAGCTTGCTGAGTCTCTGCCTGGGACCGTTCATCTGCCATTTGGCGCGAGCCCACGGGAGGATGCAGATCCTCCTGGATGGGTTCATCTTCGTGACCATGCCCGGTGTGTTGTTCCTGAGCATCCTGCTGCCGATCCTCGTCCGAGGCCACTGGGAGGCCGTTTTCTTCTTTCTGGCAGGGATATTGGCTCCCGGCCTGGCCAAGCGGTTCTATCCTGAGAGGACTGTTCGCGCTCACCTGACGGCCTTGGCTCTCGGCTTGCTGGGCCTCTGTTTGCACTCGGCGATGGACGGTGGCGTCATCAGCGCACACGACTACGGTGGCGAATCCGGCTGGAATCTTCTCCCTTCGGTTGTCGTCTCGCCCCTTTTCCCAGTGGGTCTCACTGTCTGGTGGCTGTTGCGGCCGCGGTACGGCTCCTGGGTAGCGGCTGGCGCTTTGGCGCCCATCCTGCTCGGCACCGGCTTGGGCTTCTTTTGGGGACCTGGAGTCCTCGCCGACCCGTACGGACAGAGCGCGGATTGGTTCCAGGCGCTCACGGCGGGATTCCTGCTCCATGCGACCCTGCAACTGACACGGTCCAGGATCGGTGACCTCGTCCCTGCCGGATCCGGGATGCAGAGATGGGTCTCGGGCGCGGGCTCGTTGCTGGGAGTGGTTCTGCTGACGGCCCTGTTTCAGATCGAGCATATGCCTCACGCGGCCGCCGGGGAGCGAATCGTCTCGACCTTCTTCCAACTGGCTCTGAAGGGAGCTCCCGCACTGCTGATCGCCTACCTGGTTGCGGGATTCATGAACTCCTTCCTGACCCGATCCTCCATCGCCTGGATGCGCCGCGGCCGGCAGTGGAACCAGGCGATGCGGGGAATGGCCGTCGGCCTGCCCTTCCCGATCTGCTCCTGTGGTGTGGTCCCCCTGTATCGGACCCTGGTCCGGAGCGGTGCTCCCGCTACGGCGGCCATGGCATTTCTCATCTCGACACCGGAGTTGGGACTCGATGCGGTCCTTCTCTCCATCCCCCTCTTGGGGGGAAAAATGACCATCGTTCGCGTCGCCGCCGCTGCCTTGGTGGCCCTGCTCGTGGGATGGATCGTGGGACGCCTGGTGCCGCGTCTTGGCAGCCAAACCGAGTCGGCGGAATATTGTGGAAGCCCGGCTTCGCTACCCCTGGGTCAGAAAATTCGGCAGGGCCTCTCGAACGGATTCGGGGATGCCGTCGATCACACCGCACCCTGGATCGTCTTCGGCCTGGTTTTGGCGGCTGTGGTGGAGGCGTTCCTGCCGACGAGCTGGCTCCAGCGATTGCCCGCGGCGTTGGAGATCCCGGCGTTCGCCATACTCGGGCTTCCCACTTACGTCTGCGCCTCCAGCGCCACCCCGTTCGTCGCGGTCCTCCTTTTCAAGGGAGTCTCCCCAGGCGCGGCGCTGGCTTTTCTCCTGACCGGACCCGCCACAAACGTGACCACCTTCGGTGTCCTGGCACAACTCCACGGCCGCAGGATCGCCCTCTGTTTCAGTGTCACCATCATCCTGCTTGCGGTGGCGATGGGATATCTGACCAACGCGATCCTGCCCGAGATCCCGGCCACGGCGCTGGAGGGTCCCGCAGCCGGCGCTCCCGCCAACCTGGAACTTCTTTGCCTGATCCTGCTGGCGGGCCTCTACACGTATTCGCTGCTGAAACGGGGCGTCAGAGGCTTCGTCGGAGAGATCTCGCTCAAGGGCCACCACGGTTAAACCCAGCCATAGCGCCTCATAGCCATCAATCAGGCATCTTCGATCAACTCAAGCTTGTTGAACCCATGAGCCTCGTCCTCAACTCGTGCCGTGCTGGAATCACGCGCAGCGGACCTGAAGCGCCGCGGTCCGCACTCGTGACAAATAGATGAGAATGAATTATCATTACGACTCAGGCATTCACATGTTGCTTTTCCGCCGCTAACTCCGACGCGAAACCATGAGGAACAGTCTCGTAACAGTCCCGTCGAACACGCATCTGGCGACCGGCTCGCGACTCACGGCGTGTGCTGCGGCTTGGTGTGGCCTGCACTGCGCACTCACGCCGTTCCTGGTCGCGGCGACACCCGCACTTGCGCTCTCCGAAGGTGTCGAACGAGCCGTGTGGTTCGGGACGGTCTTTCTCGGCGGGGTCATGCTCGCGCTGGGCTCGGCTTGCCGGAACGCTGCCGTGGTCCTCACCTTCCTTGGAGGGGCAGCACTCTGGGCAGCCTCCCTCGCCGGTTGGCTCGAGCCGCTGCCGGAAACCGTCACGTCGGCTTCCGGCAGTCTGATCCTGGCAGCCGCCCTGTTGCAGAGTGCCCGTGTCTGCCAGGCGGACGCGTGCGCAGTATGCGCCGACGAGGAGCAAGCAGATCGCTGAGAGTGACGACGATCGTCAGCGGTGGGTCGCTCGGCCCCTGTCGATATCGTTTGTCACGAAACGATTCCATCGATAACGCCAACCTCGATGCAACGAGACACCCGACAGCGCCGAGTAATCCGCCGGGTTTTCATGAATGCCGGGCGCCCCCTCACGGCCGGAGAGGTCCTCAAGCACGGCCAACAGATGATGCCGTCACTCGGGCTGGCCACCGTCTACCGGTACGTGAAGATCCTCACGGGCGAGGGGTGGTTGTCGGAAGTGGAGCTTCCGGGCGCCGGGCTCCGGTATGAACTGGCCGAGCGTCCGCATCACCACCACTTCCTCTGCCGAGTTTGCGATCTGGTGTTCGACGTCGACAGGTGTCCGGACAAAGTCGAGGAGCTGGCACCGGAGGGTTTCGAGGTCGACGGCCACGAGCTGATTCTCTTTGGTCGCTGCGCGGCGTGCATCTGACCGGTCCTCAGTCTGAACCGCCGCGGGTAACGGAAGCGTTGCCTGATCTGCAAGAAGAAGACATGGCTCGGGGGCCAGGACTCGAACCTGGATCGGCGGCTCCAAAGGCCGCTGTCCTACCAATTGGACGACCCCCGAACCGGGACCGAATGATCTTAGCAGCCACCGCCTTCAGCCGCCAAGGGTTTCGGTCTGGGGTGGGCGTTGATGAACAGGGAGCGGAGAATGTCCACCGTCCCGGATGAAGAGGGAGGGGACAGGAAAGTCTCCGCTCCTATTTTCCGGCGGATTCCACCTTTTTCAGGGGTTTGATGATGCCCAGCTTGATCTTGACCTTGTGCTCGATTTCGCGAAAAGCCTCCTGGTTGTCTCTGAGATACCGCTTGGCGTTCTCGCGGCCTTGGCCGAGACGTTCCGGTCCGTAGGAGAACCAGGCGCCGCTCTTCTGGGCGACCCCCTGGGCCACGGCGAGGTCCAGAAGCTCCCCTTCCTTGGAGATTCCCAAACCGAAAGCGATGTCGAACTCGGCTTGCCGGAACGGGGGCGCCAACTTGTTCTTCACGACTTTGGCCCGGGTCCGGTTCCCGACGTTCTGATCCCCTTCCTTGATGGCGGCGATCCGGCGGATTTCCAGGCGGATCGAGGAGTAGAACTTGAGGGCCCGCCCCCCCGTGGTGGTCTCGGGGTTGCCGAACATGACGCCGATTTTCTGTCGCACCTGATTGATGAAAACCAGGCTGGTCCGGGACTTGGAGACGATGGCGGTGAGCTTCCGGAGCGCCTGGGACATGAGCCTGGCCTGCAAGCCCATGTGAGGATCGCCCATTTCACCCTCCAACTCCGCCCGGGGCACCAGCGCCGCGACCGAATCGACTACGACCACGTCCAGAGCCCCGCTTCTCACCAGGACCTCGGCAATTTCCAGGGCCTGTTCTCCAAAGTCGGGCTGGGAGACCAGGAGGTCGTCCACCTTCACGCCCAGATTCGAGGCGTACCTGGGATCCATGGCATGTTCCGCGTCGATGAATGCCGCCGTCCCGCCTGCCTTCTGGGCCTCTGCGATCACGTGAAGAGCGATGGTGGTCTTGCCGCTGGACTCGGGTCCGTAGATCTCGATCACCCGCCCTCGGGGAAAGCCGCCGATACCCAGCGCCGAGTCCAGGGATATGGACCCGGAAGAGATCACCGGGATGTCCATCCTGGACCGGTCTCCCAGCTTCATGATCGAACCCTTCCCGAACTGCCGTTCGATCTGGGTCAACGCCATGTCGATCGCCCTTTGCCTCTGTTTCTGGTCCATCACTCGACCGCCCATCCTCTTTCCCTTCATCACTCTTCCTTTCATCACCCTTCCTTTCAGGGTCTTTCACCAAGACCCGGGTATGTATAGAAACCCCGTCCGGTCTTTCGGCCCAACCATCCGGCGTCCACCATCTGCCTCAACAGCGGGCAAGGTCGATACTTGGGATCCTTGAAACCATCGAACAGGACCTCCATGACGTGCAGGCAGACGTCCAGACCGATGAGGTCGGCCAGCCGCAAGGGTCCCATGGGATGATTCATGCCCAAATGCATGATCCGATCGATGCCTTCCGCCTCGGCCACCCCTTCCATCAATGCCGTGACCGCCTCATTGATCATGGGCATGAGAATCCGATTGGTCACGAACCCGGGGAAGTCCCGGACCTCCACCGGGACCTTGTCCAGTTGCTTGGCCAGCGCGACGGTGGAATCCACCGTCTCCTGGTCCGTCTGCAGTCCCCGGATCACTTCCACCAGCTTCATCCTGGGGACCGGATTCATGAAATGCATGCCGATGACGCGCTCCGGACGCTTCGTCACGGCCGCCAGACGCGTAATGGGGATGGAAGAGGTGTTGCTGGCCAGAATGGCTCCGGAATCGCACAGATCGCCCAGCTTGCGAAAGACCTCCCGCTTCAGCTCGAATTTCTCCACGACGGCCTCGATGACCATCTCCGATCCGGCCGTACTCTCCCAACCGGTCGTCGGCCGAATCCGATCCAGCACCGCCGCGACGGGTCCCATTTCACCGGAGTCCCGTTCCAGCGACTTCTCCAGACCACGCCGGATCAATTCCATGGAGTTTCCGAGGATCTCCGAATCGACATCCTGGAGAGCGACCTGGTGGCCGTGGCCCGCACAGACATGCGCAATTCCACGCCCCATGGTCCCCGCCCCGATGACAGCGATCTTCATCTCGGACTCCAACCTCTACAACGAACTCCACAACGGATCCACGAGCAAATCACCGTGACACGAAGACCGGCGGATGGCGCCACCTGGCTCCGGAGTGGGAGAGTCGCCGAACCGACTGACCTGGATCGGGCCATTCTACCGGTCGCTGGTGACGGTTCTTCGACCGGAGGAGCGGCTTGACACCCTTCGGACCAGAGTGGTAAAACTCTTCCTCGCGAGCGGATTCAGCGATGGCGAAAGTTTGTCAGTTCTGCGATAAAAGGCCTCAATTCGGGAACAAGGTTTCCCATGCCCACAATCGGTCCCGTCGCAAGTGGAGCCTCAATCTGCAGAGGGTCCGCGCCAATATCAACGGGACCACCCGCCGAGTCTACGTCTGCGCCAAGTGCCTGAAAAACGGCCTTGTTCTGAAGCCCGCCATCCGCTGACGCGATCCCCCAGGCATCCGGAGTTCTAACTCCCGGACCCACTCCGGGTGCGGTCAACCGCGTGCACGCCGGAGATGCCCTTGAGAAAGTGGAGTATCTTGTTCAAGTGGCCCATGTCTCGCACTTCCACGGTGATTTCGATCTCACCGAACTGACTTTCCACGGTGCGAGCCTGAGCGTCGACGATGTTGGTCTTCAATTCGGACACGGCGGACGTGATGTCGGCCAGCACCCCCGGACGATCCTCGGTGGAGATGGAAATACGAACGGGATAGCGAGTCTCTCCGGCGCCGTCACTCCATTGGACGTCGAGCGTCCGTTCCGGATTGAGGAGCAGGTTCTCCACGTTGGGACAATTCCGGGAATGCACCGAAATACCCCGCCCCAGCGTGATGTAACCCACAATCGGCTCCCCCTGGATGGGATTGCAGCATCGAGCCCGGAAAACCAGCAGGTCATCGTGTCCCTTGACCCGGATGGTCGAATCGGAATCGGATGACGGCGATCTTTGGGTGATGCCCCCAAACGGAATGCCGTCGGCCGGCTTCTGCCGAGGAACCTTTTCCGGCTCGAGCCGGCGGACGACCTGGCGGGCACGAATCTTGCCGTACCCGACACTGATCAGAAGGTTCTCGACGTCCGGGGCCTTGAATTCCTCGAACACTCTCTCCAAACGGGACGTAAGATTCTTGAGGCTGAGCCCGAGCCTCCGGGATTCCTTCTCCAACAGCTTGCGGCCCAGCTCCAGCGCCTCCTCCTTCTGACGCTGATTCAGCCATCGCCGGATCGCGTTACGGGCGCGGGAGGTCCTGACGAAGGTGAGCCAGTCCCGGCTGGGGCGCCCCTCTCCCGAGGTCGAGATCTCCACCATCTCTCCGTTCCTGAGCTCGTACTTCAGGGGAACGATGCGTCCGCTCACTTTGGCCCCGACGCATCGATTTCCCACCTCGGTGTGAATGTAGTAGGCGAAGTCCACCGGCGTCGCCCTGCGGGGAAGAGTCACCACCTCCCCCTTGGGTGTGAAGATGTAGACCTCTTCCGGGTAGAGGTCGATCTTGAGGTTGCTCAGGAACTGGTTGGGATCGTCGCCTTCCCGGTAGGTCTCCAATAGCTGGCGCAACCAGGTAAAGCGTTTGTCTTCGTCGTCGTTGTTAAGCCTGCCCTCCTTGTATTTCCAATGAGCGGCGATTCCCTCTTCCGCTATGTGATGCATTTCGTAGGTCCGGATCTGGACTTCGAACGGCTGCCCGTTGGACCCCACGACGCTGGTATGAAGAGACTGGTACATGTTGCCCCTGGGCATGGCGATGAAGTCCTTGATGCGGTTCGGCACCGGACGCCAGAGATTGTTGACCAGGCCCAAGACGGAGTAACAATCGCGGACCGTATCCACGAGGACCCGAATGGCAATGAAGTCGTAGACCTGATCCAGGGGAATCTTCTGGCGCATCATCTTCTGATAGGTGCTGTAGATGCGCTTGGTTCGACTCTCGATCCGAGCCTTGATGCCCTGCTCCGCCAGTTGTTTCACCAGCCGGGCCGAAAGGTCCCGAATGAACTCCCGGCTGTCGATCTTCTTCTGCTCGATCTGGGCGGTCAGGTCCTGATAGGCGGACTGGTCCAGATTGGCGAACGCCAGATCCTCCAACTCTTCCCGGATCTTGGCCATGCCGAGACGGTGGGCGATCGGAGCGTAGATGTCGAGCGTTTCCTGGGCGATGTCGCGCCGCTTGTTCGGAGCCAGATACTGCAGCGTCCGCATGTTGTGGAGCCGGTCGGCCAGCTTGACCAGGATGACCCGGACGTCATCCACCATGGCCAGAAGCAGTTTCCGGAAGTTCTCGGCCTGACGCTGTTCCCGCGAAGAAAATTGAATCCGGCTGATTTTGGTGACGCCGTCCACCAGATGACTGATCTCTTCGCCGAAATAGTCATGGATCATCTCAATGGGGGTGAGAGTGTCCTCGACGACGTCATGGAGCAGGCCGACGCTGACACAGGCTTCATCGAGGCGCATCTCGGCCAGGATGTTGGCCACCTCGAGGGGATGGGAAAGATAGGGTTCTCCGGACTGGCGGACCTGGTCTTTGTGCTCCCGGGCAGAGAAGACGTACGCCTTCCGAAGACTCTCCAGGTCTGCGCTGGGATAGTGGTTGAGGACCTTCTCCTCCAAGTCCTCGTAACGGATCATGGCGCCTGTGCCCAGTATTGTAACACCTTGGCACGCCGTATACGGACCCACGAACGCGGCGCTCCCGGGTTCCGGCAAGCACGGATGTGGAACGGAGGAGGAAGCTGCGCAGAGGCATCTCCTGCGCCGGAGGCGATCGGCTGAGGCGAGGATGCCGGTTGGGACCGGTTCAAGGAGGGTTCAGCCGGTGCCGGACGCCGCCAGGATGGAACGGCGCCGACGGGCACACGATCAGTGGTCGTTGCAGGAATCGCGGTCGGGGAATCTCCGGAAAGCAGTTCTTTGAGCAGGATCCCTTATTCGGCCTCGGTGGCGCCGGTAAATGTGCGCTTGGCCCGCTCGGCCTCTTCTTCCTGCAGTCTCTTCATCTCGAGAGACTCCAGGGCCAGCTTGTCGGCTTCCAGCTCCCAGTTGGCTTTCTCTTCTTCGTCAGTAGCCAACTTGCCCTTCTCCCGGTAGAGAAGGTTCAGATACTGCATGGCATCCGTGTACTGCGGGTTGATTTCCAGGGCCTTCCTCAGGGCCTCCACGCCCTCATCGACGGTGGCGTTGACTTCGGCCTTTTCCTCGTCGGTCAGATTCTCCACGTTTTCGCCGGTCATTCCGGTCCGGTCGTAGGAAAGCTGCCAGTCGATGGTGCCGATTCCGTAAAGCGGCTCCGGATTGCTTGGATTGACTTCCATCTGCTTCCGGTACCACTCCTTGGCCATGTCGTAGTCGCCCATGCTGTTGTAGATACCGGAAATGTTCGCGATGGAACTCTCATTGCCCGGATCTTTCGCCAGCACTCTCTCGAAGATCTGGATGGCCTTCTGGGCCATCTGCAGATTGTCCATGCTCTGACCGCCGGGCTGGTACTGCACCCGGTAGGTCGTGGCCAGATACAACTCGGCGTCGATCAACTCCGGGTCCAGGTCAACAGCATTCTGGAGGTGCGTCACCGCCTCTTCGAATTTTTGACCGGAATAGGCTTTCACACCCTTGTTGAGTTCGTCCCGGGCGCTGAGTTTGTCCAGGAGCGTGAAAAGGTTGCAGCCCAGCGAACTCGCAGCCAGGCCCAAAGCCAAAAATGCACATCCGAATCTACTCATCTGACTCATCTCAAACCTGCCCTTGCCTCTTTCAGGTTTCGTGGAGTCCGCCTGATGCCGGCTCCGGAGGGAGCGCGATCACTCCGGCGTCATCAGGCCGATATCTCCGACTCCAGACCCTTTTGCAATGTCGATGATGCGAACCACATCTCCGAAGGAAAGATCCGGGTCCCCCTGGATGAACATGTTCTTGTTGGCCCGCGCGCTGTAGATGTCGAACAATCGATTGGGCAACTGGTCCAGAGTCACCGGATCCTGGTTGATGCGCAACAGTCCCTGGGAATCGATTGAGACGACAATGGCGTCCGATTTGACGATGACGTCTTCCGGGATGTCTTCGGGCGCCTTCTCAGGAACCCTGGCCTCCAGATCGTACTGGGTGGTGGGCTGAATCACCATGAAGATGATGAGGAGCACCAGGAGGATGTCAATATACGGCGTGACGTTGATGTCGCCCATCGCGCCCTTGCCGCTGGATTGCATCGCCATGGCTCAGAATATCCTTTCCTGCTGCTTTTCCCGGTCCACCAACAGGCCGATCTTCTGGAAACCGGAATCGCGGGCGCTGTTGATCACTTGCACAATCCGCCCATAGGAGGTGCCCACGTCGCTCTTGATGAACAGCGGCCTGTCGCCGGCCAGCTCGGCCCGCTCCGTCAACTGTTCGATCAGATTCTCATCCGGAACCGGCCTCTTGTTCATATAGATGAGTTCATCACGAGTGACCGTCACCGTGGTGGCCTCTTCCGCTTCCACGCCTTCCGCTTCCTGCGCATTCTTGGCCTTCGCCTTGTTGACGAAGACGCCCTCCTGCAGCAGCGGGGTCGTGATCATGAAGATGATCAGGAGGACCAACATGATGTCGGCCATGGGAGTCACGTTGATGTCGGCGCTGACGCCGCTCTGCCCCATTCCGCTAACTGCCATCGGAACTCCTCTTCAGGAAGTAGTCGATGAGCTCGGAGGAGGAGTTGTCCATCTCCACCACGAACGATTCGACCTTTCCCGTGAAGTAGTTGTACATCCAGACTGCGGGCACCGCCACGAAGAGACCGATGGCCGTCGCCACCAAGGCTTCGGAGATGCCGCCGGCCACCGCGGCCAGACCCGTGTCTTCGGCTTGGCTCATGCCGGCGAAGGCATTGATGATGCCGACCGTCGTTCCGAACAGTCCGACGAACGGCGCGGTGGCGCCGATGGTGGCGAGACCGCCCAGGCCGCGCTTGAACTCTTCGACTCCGACCGCCGTCGCGCGCTGCAGCGCCCGGCGAGACGCGTCGATGGTCTGACCTGAAATAGTAGCCGTGGAGCCCTGATGCGCCTGGAACTCGTTCAAGCCGGCAGCGACCACCTTGGCCAGATGGCTCTTCTTCTTTTCCTCGGACAGTTCGATGGCTTCCTGGATATTTCCGTTCGCAAGACTCTCGGCGACTGCCGGAGCAAACTCCTGCGACTGTTTCCGGGCCGCCCGATACAGGAGATACCGTTCGGCCATAACGGCGATGGACCACACGGACTGTATCCCCAGAACGACAACGACCGCCTTGGCCAGGAATCCCATATGGCCCCAAAGCTCGACAAATCCTACTTCCATCCTTCTATCCTCCCCAATGACCTGAATAACTTGCGATTTCGCGCCGAAGCGATCTCAAGAAAATGCCCTCACCTGAGGACGAAGTTCACCGTGACGGTGGCGATGACCGGAATTGGCTCGCCATTGAGCAGGTACGGCGAATAACGCCACTGTCTCACTGCACGAGTGGCGGCATCGTTCAACAAGGGATGTCCCCGGACGATCTTGACTTCCTGGACCGAGCCACCCTCGCTGACGATGACCTGCAGAATGACCATGCCGGAAACCCGCGCCCGCTTGGCCAGCTCGGGATACTCCGGCTCCACCCGATGGACCAGCCTTGAAGCCTGGACGTTGCCGCCCACGCGGATCGGATCCTTCTTCTTCTTGGGCGGTGGCGGCGGTGGCGGCGCCTCTGAAGGAAGCGCACCGATCACTCCGCCGATCATGCCGCCCGGAATCCCACCCGGGATGCCTCCCGGAACACCGCCCGGGATCCCTCCGGTGATACCGCTCAGAGAGGACACCTCGGGGATGTCATCCATGGGTACGGGAATCTCCTTGGGAACCTCGGTCGGAGCTACGAACTGGGATGGATCCAACTTGACCACCTGGACTCGCTGTCTCTTGATGGGCGCCGGTGGCGGCGGCGGTGGCGGCGGCGGCGGCGGTGGCGGCGGCGGAGGGGCCAACATGGTCAGGAGTTCCTGCTCCGGGAGCCCCTGGTAGTAGATCAGAGGAATCACGATCAGGATTGCCACGATGACCAGATGGATCATCAGGGACATGAACACGAGGCTCTTGCCTCGGCTCTCCCGTGTCGTCGAAGATTCAATGAGTTGATCAAACATGGTCAGCCGCCCTCTCTATGCCCCGAAGATCTTAAGGTAAGCTCCCCCCGGAAAACACGTCGGAGATACTACTACCCACCTTTTGGCGAGTCAAGAGTCTAATCCGACCCAAACGCTTTCTCAATTGCGCCGGGACTCCCGGAACTTGTGCCAGCCCGAAACGATGGGGCTGGCGACGCCGATGGACGAGTATGTCCCGACGATTATACCTATGACCAGGGCGAAGGAGAAGCTGTTGAGCACCGGTCCTCCCAAAAGGAAGAGGGCCAGCAGCGCCACGAACGTCGATCCGGAGGTCATGATGGTACGGTTCAGGATCTGATTGATGCTGGCATTGATGCGATCGTAGAAACTCGACCGCCTCATTCGAACCTCGTTCTCCCGCAGCCGGTCGAATACGACGATGGTGTCGTTGATGGAATAGCCGACCAGGGTCAGCAACGCCGCCACGACCGTCAATGTCAATTCCCGATCCGTCAGCGACAGGGCGCCCACGGTAATCAGCACGTCGTGAAACAACGCCGCGATGGCCGCGAGGCCATGCACGAATTTGAACCGGATCGTGATGTAGGCCAGAATGCCCAGCAGCGAGAAGAAGACGGCGTTCCAGGCCCTCTCCTGCATCTCCTGCCCGACCTTGGGACCCACGCTTTCCACGCTCAGCACCACGAAGTTGCCGAGATAGGAATTCTCCTCGATCGCCTTGATCGTATCCGGTCCCAGACCCGCCTCGGACAATTCCGAGTAGTCTCCGAACAGTCCGACGCTGGTCCTGAGGTCGACGATCCTGGAAGCCACGTCCTGGTAGTGGGCGGAAAGGCCCGTTGCCGAAGAATCCTCCTGCAACCCTTCGGGGTTCCATTCCTGGAGCCGCGTGGAGAGTTCCGACCGGGGGACGTTGTTGAGGTCCACCCGGCCCTTCCCTTGCGAATCCGAGTCGTATTCCTGGCGCAGGGCTTGAGCGATGTTGTCGCTTTCCAGGATCAGGTCGGCGGTCTCTTCACTTTCGATGCGGGCGAGGCGGATCTGGACTTCGTTCTTGGAAAGATCGTCGAACCGGGTCACTCCCTCGGCCCGGAGCCCGCCCTCCGCCAGAGCTCCCCGGATCCGATCCAGTGAAGGCTCCTCCTTGAAGCGGGCGTAGACCAGCGTGCCGCCGACGAAATCGACGCCCATCTTGAGCCCGCCCTTCGTGACGATGGAAGCCAATCCGGCCAGGATCAGAAGCAGCGACATGCCCAGAAAGAGCCACCTCTTGCGCAGCCAGTCGATCTTGGGCTCTTTGACGATGTCCATGGATCCCTCAGATCGACAGCGACTCTCGCGGTTTACCCTGGAGAATCAGCCCGAACAGGGTGCGGGAGACGAAGGTCGCGGTGAAGATGTTTGCCACCAGTCCCACCGAAAGGGTCACCGCGAATCCACGGATGGGTCCGGTACCGAACTGGAACAGGAAGAGGGCTCCGATCAAGGTCGTGATATTGGTGTCCAAAATGGTGATGAAGACGCGTCCGAACGCCGCTTCGACCCCCGACCGGACCGTCTTCCCCAGGCGCAGCTCCTCCTTGATCCGCTCGAAAATGAGAATGTTGGCGTCGATGGCCATGCCGATGGTGAGGATGACCCCGGCAATTCCCGGCAGAGTCAGCGTCGCCCTGAAGTAGGCCAGGACCCCCACCAGGATCACCAGGTTCAATACCAGGCAGACCACGGCGTTGACGCCGGAAAAGCGATAGATGAACAGGACCGTGACGATCACCAGGAGCAGTCCCAGTGCGGACGCCGACAGGCCGCTCCGAATCGAGTCCATCCCCAGAGAGGGCCCGATGATCTGGTTCTCGATGATCCGGATGGAGGCAGGGAGAGCTCCCGACCGAAGCACCAACGCCAGATCCTCCGCCTCTTCGGGCGTATAGTTCCCGGTGATCTGGGCCGATTCCGTGTCGATCTTCTCACTGATATTGGGAAAGGTCCGGATCTCGCCGTCCAGAACGATGGCCAGCGGATTGCCCACGTTCTGCTCGGTGGCGGGCGCAAACAACTGTCGCCCCTCCGAGTTCAGAAAAAAGGTGACGTTCCAGCGCCCCGTGAAGCTGTCCTGGGTTCGCCGGGCGTTCTTCATGTGCTGGCCGCTGATGGTCGCGGCCCTGCGGACCACCATGTACTGCGTCTGGCTCCCGATTTCGGAGGGGTTCCGATAGGGCAGAATCTCGTACTCGTCCGGGACCGAGCCGTCGAAAGCGTCTTCCGCCCCCTGTCGAGTCCCGTAGGGGCCGCCCCGGGCCGGATGCACCAGCTTCAGTTCCAGCCTCGCCGTGCTCCGGATGAGTTTGATCACCCGGTCGGGATCTTCGACTCCGGGCAATTCGACGATGATCTGATCCTGGACCTCGCCGCTTCCGTAAACGGTGATGGTGGGCTCGGCGACGCCGTACTGGTCCACCCGGTTTTGGATCGTCTCCCGGGCCTGACGGACCGTCAGGTTCGCCAACTCCTTGCGATATGCCGAACTGATCCCGAGGGTGAAGTCCTGCCGGCCCTGATCGTACCGGGTCCGGTAGCTGTAGCCCCCCGAATACCCGTCCAGTTGATCCTCGACGGCATCGGCCGATTCCTCGGGCACACCGAGGATCTCGATCTCCAGTTCCGGATTGACCCGGATTTCCTGGAACGCGGCTTCCTCATCCTCGAGCGCCCGCGCCAGGCGATCTCTCAGGAGATGCGCCTCCGCCTTGAGAGCGTCGTCGATGATGACCTGAAGCACGAGGTGTATTCCGCCCTTGAGGTCCAGGCCCAGCTTGACCTTCTCGGAGGGGGGGTAGAAGAAATAGACGCTGACCGCGAAGACGGCCAGGGCGAAGAGCAATCTGTACTGAAGTTTCCTCTTCATCTTGCTTCAGCTTGAAAACCGCGGGGTCAAACGGACTAGTCGGTGACCTGCCGCGAGGATATGGCGCTCTTGGTCACCTCGATCTTGACCTGATCGGCCACTTTCAACATGACCGTATTGTCCTTGACGGCCACGACGGTTCCATGAACGCCGCCGCTCGTGATCACCTTACTGCCGGTCTTGAGCGACGAGATCATCTCCTCATGATTCTTCTGCCGCTTTCGCATCGGCCGATAGAGCATGAAGTAGAAGATCGCCACCAGCAGCAGGATCGGGAGGAATCCGGTCAAGGACGAACCGGATTGCTGGGCCAGGAAGAGTGACTCCGTCATGATTGTTTGTCTGCCTCAGAGGGTCCATCCCCGCGCTTTGCCGCACGGTACTGAACCCGGTAGTGATTCTCCAATTCCAGGAGCGTTCCGGACGCGATACTCTGGCGGATTTTGCGCATCAAGTCAAGGTAAAAGTAGAGGTTGTGGTAGGTGTTCAAGACCAGGGAAAGGATCTCTCCGGCGACGTGCAGATGCCTCAGGTAGGCTCGGCTGAAACGCCGGCAGACCCGGCACGCGCAATCGGGGTCCAACGCCTCCTCCTGGGTCCGGTAGGCCGCGTTCCTGATGTTGAGCCGTCCCCGGGAGGTGAAGAGTGTACCGTTGCGGGCGTTCCGCGTCGGCAGCACGCAATCGAACATGTCGATTCCCTGCCGGACGCAAAAAAGAAGATCCAGAGGGGTTCCCACGCCCATCAGGTAGCGCGGCAGGATCGCCGGCATGCGCGGGCCCAGCTCCTGGACCAGGTCATACATGAGCGGTTTCGGTTCGCCGACGCTGAACCCTCCCAGCGCCAGCCCCTGAAAGTCCATCTCCGCGAGCCGCTCGAGACTCTCCCGGCGAAGGTCGGGATACATGCCTCCCTGCACGATGCCGAAGAGCATCTGCCCGCGGTCCCGGTGCCTGTCTTTCGAACGGCGCGCCCAGCGCATCGAACGGTCCATGGAACTCCGCGCCCGCTCCCGGTCCACGGGATAGGGCGTGCACTCGTCCAGGACCATGGCGATGTCGGAACCCAGAGTCTCCTGGATCCGGACCACATCCTCCGGACTCAGAAAATGGGGGCTTCCGTCCAGGTGGGAGCGGAACTCGACGCCATCCTCCCGAATGGTTCTGAGCCTCCGGTGGCTGAAGACCTGGTACCCGCCGCTGTCGGTCAGAATGCCGCGATTCCACGACATGTAGCGGTGCAAACCCGCCATCTTCCCGACCACGGCCTCGCCGGGACGCAGGTAAAGATGATACGCATTGGCGAGGATGATCCCGGCCCCAAGCTCCTCCAGGACATCCGGGGACATGGCCTTGACCGTGGCCGCGGTTCCCACCGGCATGAACACCGGGGTCTCGACCGCGCCGTGAGCGGTCTCCAACACACCGCACCGGGCGTGGCTGCAGGGGTCCTTCCGCTCGACCCGGAAAGAGTTCTGTAGAGAGGGACGGGACCGGCTCAACTCAGCTCGATCTGGTACAGGTGCGATCCGTCCACCAGGTAGAGCAGTCGTCCGTCGCCACTGTATGCGAGACCCACCAGCATGGGACCGGAAACGACCAGGCGGGCTTCCTCCCGGTCCACCGAGAAGAGGCCCCTTCTGCCCCGGTACGAAGCGGCGATATGAAGGGTGCCGGCGGCGTCGAACGCCAGACCCTGGGGTCTCCCCACGCCCTTGAAGAAGACCTCCACTTCTCCCTCGGTCGAGACCCGGTACACACAGTCCTGTGTGGCCAGAGTCGGACCGGTGACGTAGAGCCGGTCGTCGGGACCCCACGCCAGGTGGTAGGCGGAGACGCTCGGCTCCAACTCACACACCACCGAGGTTTCCCGATTCGGCGAGATCCTGTAGATGAATCCACTCCGGTCGCCCACATAGAGGTCGCCGGCGGGGGAAAAGACCAGCCCGGACGCCAACCCCAACCCCTCGGCAAATTTTTCCACCTGGCGGTCGAACGTCGATCGATAGATGGACCCGGTATGCCGGCTGCTGATGTAGAGGTAGTCGTCGGGACCGATGGCCAGACCGGTCGGATTGACGATGTCCGCCAGAAAGGGGTGCTTGCTGCCGTCGGTGTAGACGACGAAAACGCTGAATGGAACCTTCTCCCCGCGAGTCCCGCTGTAGGTCACGTAAACGTTCCCGAAAGTGTCCACCACCGGATTGGAAACCGGCTGCAGATCCGAGGCGATGGCGCGGCCCACGTTCAGCTCCGCCCGGGCCACGGCGTGATTGTGAACCGCGATCCCATGCCCGGCGGTTTCGGGGATGCGGACGGTCAGCGCCCGGGGCGAAGCGCCCATGATGGAGGCATCCGCTCCGCCCACGTCGACGGAACGGGCCGGAACGTTGTCCGAAGAATCGAGCTCGATCCGGACGATTCCCGCCGGAAGAGCCGCCCCCGGAAAGACCGAAGTGATTCTCATGAGGTCACTATATCATGGGCCGAAGGGGCCGAATTTCAATTTGCGGACCAGAATCTTCATGTCGCAAATCCTGTTCCCATTCGATGATAGACTGGCGTGTTTCAATGAATGGCGAAGACCACGACGGCGCCTGGATCCGAATTGCGGGTGCGCGCCAGAACAATCTGAAGAACATCGATCTTCGGATCCCCATCAACCGGCTCACGGTGATTACCGGAGTCAGCGGATCGGGCAAGTCTTCGCTGGCATTCGACACCTTGTATGCCGAAGGCCAGCGCCGCTACGTGGAGTCTCTGTCGGCGTACGCCCGCCAGTTCCTGGAACGGATCCGCAAACCCTTGGTCCGGAAGATCGACGGGCTCAGTCCCGCCATCGCCATACGGCAGAAGACGGTCTCCCGAAACCCCAGATCGACGGTGGGAACCGTCACCGAGATCTACGACCATCTGCGTCTCGTCTATGCCCGGATCGGCACTCTGGTCTGCCGCGGATGCGGCCGCCAGGTGAAACGCGACACCGTGGAACAGGTGGTCCTCCAGTTGCTTCGGCTACCGGAAGGGACCCGGCTGTTTCTCTGTTTTTCCTTGTCCGGGTCGATCCTGCAGCCGGAACCGGGCGCGCCCTTGACGGAACTGGCCGGCCCCCTGATGAAGCAGGGGTTTCATCGCCTCGTGCTGGAAGACGCGGGACGCCTCCGGGTGGTCCAGGTCCAGGACGGACTGCCGGCCACAGATCTTTCGAACGCCCGGGTCCTGGTCGATCGAGTTGTGGTCCGGGACACTGCGCGCCAGCGATTGCGCGATTCCCTGGAGACCTGTTTTCACCAGGGTGGAGGGGCTGCCCGGATCTCGATCCTTTCCAATGACGGCCGGAGCGCCGACCGGGAACTGGAGTTCACCCAACGGTTGGAGTGCCAGTACTGCCGGATCTCCTACCGGGTTCCGGAACCCCGGCTCTTCTCCTTCAACAATCCCTATGGGGCCTGTCCAACCTGCCATGGCTTCGGGAGCACCATCACCCTGGATCCGGACCTCATCATTCCGGACCCGGCGAGGACGCTGGCCGAGGGACCCGTAGACCCCTTCAACAAGCCGCGCTATCGAAGATTCGGCCGGAAGCTGCAGGAGTACGCGCTTCGAGAGGGCATCCCGTTGGACGTCCCCTACCAGGATCTGTCCGAGACGGTTCGGCGCCGGATCTGGGACGGAAGCGACGGCTTTCCCGGAGTCAAGGGGTTTTTCGCCTACCTGGAACGGAAGAAGTACAAGATGCACATCCGGATCCTGATCAGCCGATACCGGGGATACACCCGGTGCCCCGACTGTTCGGGAGAACGCCTCTGCCAGGAGGCGAGGGACGTTCAACTGGGAGGGCGCCGCATCTCCCGGCTCACCTCCATGCCGATTCAGGAAATCCAGAAATTCTTTCGCCGGCTCCGCCTGAATGAGAGCCAGCGGGCAGTGGCGGATTCCCTGCTCCGAGAGATCCGGCAACGACTCGACTTTCTGATGAAGGTGGGACTCGACTATCTGACCCTGGACCGCATCACCAGCACCCTGAGCGGAGGAGAAATGCAGCGGATCCAGTTGGCCGCCGCCTTGGGTTCGTCCCTGACCGGAACCCTCTACGTGCTGGATGAACCCTCCGTGGGACTCCATCCCAGAGACACGCGGCGCCTCATCTCCATCCTGAGAAATCTGCGGGATCTGGGCAACACCATCGTGGTGGTCGAGCACGAACGGGAAATGATCGAATCGGCGGATCAGGTGGTGGACCTGGGCCCGGGGCCGGGGGAGCATGGCGGACACGTGGTCTACAGCGGCGGCGTGGACTCCCTGCGGACCGCCGCCGACTCCCTGACGGCGCAGTACCTCCGCGGCGAGCGCCGGGTCCCCACACCGTTCTACCGGCGTTCCTGCGGCGACCGGTTCGTGACCGTCCGTGGAGCCCGCCAGCACAATCTGAAAAATTTGGATGTGCGCCTGCCCCTGGGACTGATGGTCTGCATCACGGGAGTCTCAGGGTCCGGAAAATCGACCCTGGTGGGGGACGTGATCTACGCCGGCCTCAAGAAACAGAAGTCTCAATGGAAGGGCGAGGTGGGAAAGTTCGACCGCATCGAAGGCGCCGAACTGGTGGAGGAGATCCTCCTGGTGGACCAGTCGCCCATCGGGAAATCGCCGCGCTCCAACCCCGTCACCTATCTCAAGGCGTTCGACGAGATTCGCCAGATCTTCGCGTCGCAGCGGGCTTCGCAGCGGCAGAACCTCCGTCCCGGCCACTTCTCCTTCAACATACCGGGAGGCCGCTGCGAGACCTGTGACGGAGTGGGCTTCTCAACGGTGAACATGCAGTTCCTGGCCGACGTGGAGCTGACCTGTGAAGACTGCCGCGGGACGCGATACAAGTCCACGATTCTGGAAATCGGCTACCGGGGCAAGAACATCGCCGAAGTGCTCGGCCTGACCGTGACTGAGGCTCTGGAGTTTTTCCGGCCGTTTCCCCGCCTTTCAAAAAAGCTCAAGGTGCTGGAAGACGTGGGCCTCGGATACGTAAAACTGGGCCAACCCTCCACCACTCTCTCCGGAGGGGAGGCGCAACGGATCAAGCTGGCTTCCTACCTGGCCAAGTCCACCCGGTCCGATTCGATCTTCATCCTGGACGAGCCGACCACCGGACTCCACTTCGACGACATCCAGAAGCTCCTGCGAGCTCTGGACCGGTTGATCTCGAAACAGGCCACCGTCGTGATTATCGAGCACAACATGGACGTGATCCGCAGCGCCGACTGGGTCATCGACCTCGGTCCCGAGGGAGGGGACAAGGGCGGGCACCTGGTGGCGGAGGGAACCCCCGAGACCATCGCCCGCACCGACGGATCCTATACCGGGCGATTTCTGAGACAGGCCCTGGAACGGGCTTGATTCGAAGTCCTCGTCCGCCGGAATCCCTCTCCGCCTAGCCGCCGGAGCAACGTGTGGGCAGGTCGGGACCGATCCTCTCGATGGACCGGGCCAATCCGGTCGCCTCGTCGATGTCCAGCAGGACCGAAGCCAGGCTGGCCAATCCGGTCGCCCCCGCGAAACGCGTGGGCATCGCCGTCAGAAACCGCGGCAATGCCGTCTGCACGCTCACACCGATGACCGAGTCGTAGCAGCCGGTCATTCCCACGTCGGAGACATAGGCCGTTCCCTTCGGGAGCAGCCGCGTGTCCGCCGTGGGAACGTGGGTGTGAGTCCCCAGGACGGCCGAAACCTTGCCGTCCAAGGACCATCCCAGGGCCAGCTTCTCAGACGTGGCCTCGGCGTGAAAATCGACGATCAGAACCTGCGTTCGCTTGCGGAGCCGAGAGACCTGCTCCTCGGCGCAACGGAAGGGACAATCGATGTTGGGCATGAAAACCCGGCCCTGCAGGTTCAGAACCCCATACCGAACGCCCTGGTCCGTGACGCCCTGATAGGCCCCGCGTCCCGGGACTCCGGGAGGATAGTTGTGCGGACGCAGCAACCGGGGTTCGTCATCAATGCACTGCAGGACTTCCTTCTTGTCCCAAATATGGTTGCCCGAAGTCATGACGTCCACGCCCATGGCCAAAATCTCGCGAGCGACGCGCGGAGTGATGCCGAATCCACCGGCGGAGTTCTCCACGTTGGCTATGATCAGGTCGATGTCGTTCTTGCGGCGAAGAGCCGGGATCATGCGGCGAACGACCTTGCGGCCCCGCCTGCCCACGATATCTCCCACAAAAAGAACCTTCATGTGGAAACTCGCTTTCCGGAAAAGTCGATGCCGGGAACGGAGAAGAACTCACCGGGCGTAGTCCACCACCCTCATCTCCCGGATGACCGTCACCTTGACCTGACCCGGATACTGGACTTCACCCTCGATCCGCCGAGCGATGTCCTTGGTGAGCCAGAAAGTCTGTTCGTCGGACACTTCGCTGCTCTCGACGATGATGCGGACCTCCCTGCCGGCCTGCAGGGCATAGGCCTTGGACACGCCCTTGAAGGAATTGGCGATGGCCTCCAAGTCTTCCAGCCGCTTGATGTAGTTCTCGAGCATCTCCCGGCGCGCCCCGGGCCGGGCCGCGGATACGGCGTCGGCAGCCTGCACCAGCATGGCTTCCAGGGTGCCGAACTCGACGTCGAAATGATGTGCCTCAATGGCGTGGACCACTTCGGGACTCTCTCCGCACTTCTTGGCGACCTCCACGCCAAGCTGCAGGTGAGTTCGTTCCACGTCCCGGTCGATGGACTTGCCAACGTCATGCAGCAAGCCGGCGCGCTTGCAGACCTCGACGTCGGCTCCCAGCTCGCGGGCCATGATGCCGGCAAGATAGGCCACCTCGCGGCTGTGGTTGAGCACGTTCTGTCCGTAGCTGGTCCGGTACTTGAGCCGTCCCAGCAACTGAACCAGCTCCGGATCCATGTTGTGGATTCCCAACTCGAAGACCACCTGCTCCCCCTCGTGGAGCAGGTGTTTTTCCATGTCCCGTTCGACTTGGGCGACCACCTCCTCGATGCGGGCCGGGTGGATACGGCCGTCCTGGATCAGCCGCTCGATGGCGATCTTGGCGACCGCCCTGCGATAGGGATCGAAGGCCGAGAGGATAACGGCCTCGGGCGTATCGTCGACGATCAACTCGACCCCGGTGGCCTGCTCCAAGGCTCGTATGTTCCGCCCCTCTCTTCCGATGATGCGGCCCTTCATGTCCTCGGCGGGGAGGTCCACGGCGGATACGGTAGTGGCGACCACGTGTTCGGCCGCACAACGCTGGATGGCTTGGGTGATGATCTTCCTCGCCTCTTGATCCGCCTTCCGGCGAGCCTCGTCTTCCACGTTTTTGACCAGGACGACGGCCTCTTTCATGGCCTCGGATTCCACCGACGTGAGCAGAGATTGCTTGGCCTCCTCGATGCTCATGCCCGCGGCTGCTTCCAGCCGATCGAGGCACTCCTGCTCCAGTTCGCCAACTCTCTTCCGCTGCTCTTCCAGCCGGCTCTCGCGCCCCTGGTGCTTCCGGATACGCTGTTCGAAATCCCGATTGCGACGGCGCAACTGCCGGTCCCGCCGCTCCAGGTCTTCTTCCCGCCGGGACAGGCGGCGTTCCACCGCTTGGCGCTGCTGCCGGCGCTCCTGAAGCTCCCGCTCCGCCTCGGTGCGCCACTTGAAGACCTGGTCCTTGGCCTCGAGGAGACTCTCCTTGCGGATCCGTTCCCCTTCCCTGGCGGCATTCTCCTTGATCCTGCGGGCGTTTCGTTCCGCGTCTCGCAGCCGCCGGTCGACCACGCGAGTCTTGAGGAGATACCACCCTCCGATCGCGGCCACCGGGACCACGGCCAGTAGAACCAGAATGATTCCGGATAGCTGGTCCATGTCATGCGCTCCTGCTGGAGCCAGGGCGAGCAACCGATGCGGGAAGGGACGATGCGCACGCGATGGATCACCCCCGCTCTGCCGTGTGGAACGTGAGATTGAACCTGTTGAAAACAGGTGGGTGCCCTGCCGTCGGCCTCAGGTTTCACCGATCCCGGAGAAACTCATGACGTCCGGACTCAGGCTCCCGATTCATAAGTGTTGACTCAAATCTCACAAACCATCACGCGCATCGCAGGGGCCGGGCTTACATTCCTGTCCACTCAGGTCCGTTCGGAACCCTCAGGACTCAGCGCGGACCTCAAGAGCTCGTTCAATTCTCCGCTCTTGCGGCAGACCGTCGCTTCAACTCTTTCTAGCCGCCTTTGGGCGGAAAGGCACTCGTCGGCAATGCTCAACGCGGCCAAAATGGCGACCCTGAGCGTGTCTACCGTCGGCGTCCGGTCGGAGATCCGGACCATGTGGCGGTCCACGTAGTCTGCCAGGTCCCGGACATGTTGGGCATCACCTCGGCTCCGAAGACGATACGTACGGTGAAAGATCTTGACACTGACGCTCTGATCCATGACGGCTGCCTGGTCTTGCCTACATCCCGTAGGGGTGATGCTGCTCCAAGGTGGACACCTTTTCCATGATGCTTTCCACTCGCGATTTCACGTCGCTGCGCAGACGCTCGACCGCCCCATTCCTGATCTGGTTGTCTCTACCCAGCTCCTCCAATTCTCGGTTTAGCTGTTCGATTTTCTCCAGGAGCGAAGCGTTCTCATTCCGCAGGCGCACCAGGAGTCTCACCACCTCGTCGGTTGAGACTTCCAGGTCCCGCCAAGCCCGGTCGACATCCACGTGTCCGGCTCCAGAACTCGCCGCTAACGCCCTTCCACGCCCAATTCCCGGCGCATAAAGGAAAAAACCCGTTCACTAAGGTGCTTGACCTCAGGCAGAGTCAGCGTCCTCTCCGCATCGGCGAAGGTCAGACGCAGAGTCAAGCCAACCTTATCTTTGGGAACACTCGAGCCGCGATAGAGATCAATGAGCCTGATATCCCGAAGCTCCGGGATGCTCAAGCCCCGAATGGCGTTTATCAGTGTAGCGAAACTCACACTCTTGTCAACGAGAAACGAAAAGTCGTGCTCCACCGACGGAAACCGCGTCAACACCTGATACGCCGGGTCCTCGAGGTTCCGGCCGTACAACTCGTCCAACCGGAGCTCCGCCACCAGCACGTCCTGAGAGAACTTGTAGTGGGCATGGAGCCGGGGGTGAAGTCTTCCCAAGACGCCGAGGCGGCGTCCCTCCCGCAGGATCTCAGCGGAGATACCGGGATGAAGAAACGGGAGCCCGGCGGCCGCGCGGTATTCGACCTCGAATCCGAATTTCCGGAACAGCATTTGAAGGACCCCCTTCAGGTGATGAAACCCGAAAGGCTCGGAAGCACCGCTCCAGAACGGACCATGGACCGAGCCGGTTGCCGCCAGCCCCAGATACGGCTCCTCCTGCGCTTGCTCGAGGTCATCGCCTCTCCGAAAGAAGACTTTCCCGGTCTCGAAGAGACGGACACTTCTGTTGCCGAAATTCAGATTGTGCCGAATCGATTCCGCCAGTCCCGGAAGGAGCGTGCTTCGCAGATGCGTATGTTCCTCGGACAATGGGTTGGCTATGGGAACCAGCGGCGTCCGCCGGCCAAGAAAGATCTCCTCCCTGCCCGGATTGGTGAAGGCGTAGTTCACTGCTTCATAGAATCCACAGGACTCCAGCGAGGACGATACCCGCCTCTTATGACCTTCCGACCCGGAGAACTTTCCGACCGCCGCGGCGGCGGGATAGGTGGTCGGAAGCCGCTCATAGCCATATTCGCGTGCGACCTCCTCGACCAGGTCGTCCTCGAGGGCCACGTCCGCCCGGAAGCTGGGCACACGAATCCTCCAGGAGCTCTCATCCTGCGGCTCCGGTTCGAAGCCCAGGCGGCCCAGCACCTCTTCGACGAAATCCGGATCCACCGAGACACCCAGCACCTGGGTCAAACGGCCGCTTCGAAGCCGGATCTCCCGGGCGGGAATGGGCCGGGGAAACTCGTCGATCACCGGACCCTGGCAGGAGCCGCCGGCGATTTCCCGGATCATGCGGCAGGCCCGGTTCAAGGCCTTGGTCGCCATATCCGGGTCGGCGCCCCGCTCGAAACGGTAGGAGGCATCGGTTCGCATTCCCAACCGCTTGGCGGTGCGGCGGACGGACAACGGCTCGAAGTAGGCGCTCTCCAGAAGAAGATCGGTGGTCGCGCCGGAAATCTCCGTTTCCATCCCTCCCATGATGCCGGCGAGAGCCACGGCTCGAGTGGCGTCGGCAATGACCAGCATGGACGGGTCGAGGCGCCTGTCCTCTCCGTCCAACGTGGCCAGGCGCTCCCCTTCCGCCCCTCGGCGGACGATGATCCTTCGCTCGCTCAATCGGTCCAGGTCGAAACCGTGCAGGGGTTGGCCCAACTCGTAGAGGACGAAGTTGGTGACGTCGACGACATTGTTGATGGGTCTTTGCCCCACCGACTCGATCCGTCTCTTGAGCCAATCGGGGGAGGGGCCGATCCTGACGCCCGACATGACCCGGGCCGCATACCTTGGGCACAGGTCCGGCGCCTCAATGGAGACCCGTGCTCCGGGATTCGCGACGACTCTCCCCGGAGGCTCCGAAAGGTCGGGAACTCTGAGTTCCAGTCCGAATCTGGCCGACACCTCCCGGGCGATGCCCAGGTGATTCAGGCAATCAGGCCGGTTCGTCGTCACTTCCAGTTCCAGGACCCGGCCGTCCCCGGTCTCATCCACCGACTCCACGGGGAAACCCAGCATGCCCAGAGCTACCGAGAGCCGATCCGAATCCATTCCCTGGAGGTCCAGGTAGTCCTGCAGCCAATTCCATCCGATCTTCATGACGTCACTGTCTGGCGCAACACGGCGCGGCCGGGTCAGAACTGCCGGAGAAATCTCAGGTCATTTTCGAAAAAGAGCCGCAGGTCGCTGACGCGGTACTTGAGGATGGCGATCCGATCGATTCCCATTCCCCAAGCGAATCCCGTGTAGCGCTCGGCGTCGTATCCCACCATGGAAAACACCCGGGGATGGACCATGCCCGCGCCCATGATCTCGATCCATCCGGTGCGCTTGCAGACTCCGCACCCTCGCAACGAGCAGAAGATGCACTCGATGTCCACCTCGGCTCCGGGCTCGACGAAGGGGAAGTAGCTGGGCCGGAACCTCACCCGCAGGTCACTGGAGAAGAGCTCCCGCAAGAAGAGCTCCAGAGTTCCCTTCAGGTCTCCGAACGTGATCCCCTCGTCCACGACCAGGCCTTCCATCTGGTGAAACATGGGGCTGTGGGTGGCGTCCACGGTGTCCCGGCGATAGACGCGTCCGGGAACCACGATGCGGACGGGGGGCTGCTGGCGCTCCATGGTCCGGATCTGGACGGGGGAGGTATGGGTCCTCAGCAGCAGGTTCTCGGTGATGTAGAGCGTATCCTGCGTGTCCCGGGCGGGATGCTCCTTGGGCATGTTGAGCGCTTCGAAATTGTAGTGATCCAGTTCCAGTTCAGGTCCCGAAAGGACGGAGAATCCCATTCGCACGGCGATCTCCTCCATCTCGCGCCGGACCCGTGTCAGCGGATGAGAACGGCCCTGAGGAGGAAGATAGCCCGGCAGTGTAATGTCCAGGCGTTCCGATTCGAGCTGGGACCGGCGCTGCTCGGCCTCAAGCTCCCGCCCCCGCTCGGCCAGGGCCGATTCGATCCGGCCCTTGATCTGGTTCAGGCTCTTGCCCGCCCGGGGCCGTTCCTGGGGAGCGAGTCGTCCCAGACCCCTCAACTGGAGCGTCAGCAGGCCCCTTTGACGGCTGAGATAGCGGTCGCGGAGCCGGGTGAGAGCCGGCTTGGACGAGACCTCCTGCAGTTCAGCCTGAAAGCTCTGCCAGAGGTGAGTCGGATCTACCGGCTTCATCGACTCGGACCCGGGAATGGAACTTGGAGGAAGGTTGAGAATCCGGGGCGAACGCCTACCTAACGCAAGGCATTGCGAGCCATGTCGGCGATCTTGCCGAAGGCCTGTGGATCCCTGACGGCCAGATCTGCCAACATCTTACGGCTCAACTCCAAACCGGCCTTCTTCAGACCGTACATGAACTGACTGTAGGAAAGGCTGTGCTGCCGCGCGGCCGCGTTGACCCGGATGATCCAGAGCCTCCGGAAGTTCCGCTTCTTCTGCCGCCGGTCCCGATAGGAGTAGGCCAGAGAACGGTTTACCTGTTCCTTTGCTGCGCGGTGAAGCCGGCCCTTGGCGCCCCAGTAACCCTTGGCCAAGCGCAGGATCTTCTTCCGTCTCCGGTTTCGCTTAACCCCTCTCTTTACCCTCGACATGATGGAACCTCCAGCACCCGCGAAAATCCCGCGGCCGCTAAATATGCAGCATCTTCCGGACCCGCTTCTTGTCCGCAGAGGACAGGCCGGCCCAATCCTTCAAATTCCGCTTCCGCTTGCGACTCTTCTTGGTCAGGATGTGGCTGTGATGGCTGTGCCGCCGGCTGATCTTGCCCGACCCCGTGACCTTGAATCGCTTGGCTGCCGCGCGCTTGGTCTTCAATCGCATCGCCGTTTTCCTCGCTGTGTACCCGGATCGCTCATGCCCGGCTTGGTGAATACCGGGCCCGGCCGTTGAAGGAACCGGGTCTGAAGCAGAATTCCGAGTGAATTCAGGGCTGTTTTCTGGGCACCAGAATCATGGTCATGGTGTGGCCTTCCAACCGGGGCCGCCGCTCGACGTCCGCGACCTCGGTCAGCTCGCCACGGAGCTGGTTCAGGATCTCCTCCCCCAGCTCGGAGTGGGTGATCTCCCGACCCCTGAAGATGACGGTGGCCTTGACCCTGTTTTCGTCCTTCAAGAAACGCAGAATGTGTTTCTTCTTGAACTCATAGTCATGCTGGTCGATCTTGGGCCGGAACTTGACTTCCTTGACCTGAATGACTTTCTGGTGCTTTCGCGCCTCCTGAGCCTTCTTTCGTTGCTGGTACAGGTACTTCCCGTAGTCCATGATTCGACAAACCGGAGGCCTGGCGGTGGGAGCGACCTCGACCAGGTCGAGGGACCTCTCCTGAGCCAGCCGCCTTGCCTCGGGCGGAGCCATGATGCCCAACTGGCTCCCATTCTCGTCGATGACCCGAATTTCCCTGGCCCTTATCCGATGATTGACTCGTGCTCTCTGAATAGAATCGGCTCCTCTTCTTCTTCGAATCAATTTCAACTCACCGGGGACAAATGATGACAATGCCTCAAAGCATGGTCAGACGTCCAGCGCTCTTTGCGCCACCTGTCGACCAAGCATCCGGGAAAAATCGTCCAACGGGCATGCCCCCTGGTTGCCCCGCCGGCGATCCCGCACCGATACGGTACGGCCCTGCACCTCTCGATCGCCCACGACGAGCATGTATGGCACTTTGCTCATCTGGGCACTCCTGATCTTGTATCCCAACTTCTCGTTTCTCAAGTCCGCCTCGACACGCAAGCCCGTCCCCCGCAGCCGGTCGCGGACCTCCACCGCGTATTCGTGGTGCCGTTCGCTCACCGGGACCACCGATGCCTGCACCGGCGACAGCCAGGGCGGAAACGCGCCTCCATAGTGTTCGATCAGAATCCCCATGAACCGCTCCATGGAACCGAGCAGAGCCCGATGCAACATGATGACCTGCTGTTCGCGGGAATCGGAATCGGCATAGGTAATGTTGAAGCGGGCCGGCAGGTTGAAATCGAACTGCAAGGTGGTGACCTGCCAGGTTCGCCCCAGAGCATCGATCAGACTGATGTCGATCTTGGGACCGTAGAAAGCAGCCTCGCCTGGCTGGCGGCGGTACGGCCAACCCTTTTCCTCCAACGCCTGGACCAGAACCGACTCGGCCCTCTCCCAATCTTCACGTTTTCCGGCGTAGTGCTCGGTGTGTTCCGAGTCCCAGGTGGCCAACATGATCTCATGGCCCTGAAAGCCGAACGTGCTGAGAAGATGCTCTGCAAGGTCCAAGGTGGCAACCACTTCCGAAAAAACCTGGTCCGGACGGCAGAAAATATGCGCGTCGTCCTGGGTGAATCCCCGAACGCGAAGCATCCCATGGAGGGTTCCCGACTTCTCGTACCGATAGACCGTTCCGAACTCGGCGAGACGGATGGGCAGTTCGCGGTAACTGCGTTTCCTCGACTTGTAAATGAGGATATGGCCGGGACAGTTCATGGGCTTGAGCACGTACTCTTCGTCGTCCACGGGCAACGTGTACATGTTCTCCCGGAAAAACTGGTAATGGCCGGACGTCTTCCAGAGGTCGCACTTGGCGATATGGGGCGTGTATACGAACTGGTAACCGCGCGCTTCATGCTCCTGGCGCAGGAACTCTTCGATCTTTTCCCGAACCTTGGCGCCCTTCGGATGCCAGAAAATGAGACCCGGAGCGACGCCCTCCGGAACCGAAAAGAGATCCAGTTCCCGGCCCAGTTTCCGATGGTCGCGGTTCCTGGCTTCCTCCAGCCGCTGCAGATAGTCATCCAGTTCCCGGGACGAGAAAAACGCCGTTCCGTAAATCCTTTGCAACTGTTCCCGGTGTTCGTCGCCCCTCCAATAGGAACCGGCAACGGAAAGCAGCCGGAACGAGCCGAGCTGAGCCGTGGAGAGCACGTGCGGCCCGGTGCAGAAATCCACCAGGTCTCCCAGGCGATAGGAAGAGAGCACCTCGCCCTTCCGCTCTTCGATCAACTCGGTCTTCAACTCCTCGCCGTGACTGCGAAAGAAATCCAGCGCTTCGGTCAGCTCCAGAATGGACGGCTCGAAATCCAGATTCTCCGCCTTAAGCTCTTCCATCTTGGCTTCGATTCGGGGCAGATCGTCCTCCGTCAGCCGGTGCGGCATCTGGAAATCGTAGTAGAAGCCTTCGCCAGTGGGAGGACCGATTCCCAGACTCACTTCCGGGAAGAGGTGGCTGACCGCCAGGGCCATCAGGTGGGACGTGGAATGGCGCAGGGTTTCCAGAGCTTCGTCGGGATCGAAGACCTCATGAACGGTCCCATCCCGATGGATGGTCCTCATAATGCTCTGTCCGGACATTTCGATAGAACCCCGGAGTCCAACGCCAACCGCAAGATAAAAAAATGGTAGGTGCGAGCGGATTTGAACCGCTGACCCCTTCCGCGTCAAGGAAGTGCTCTCCCCCTGAGCTACGCACCTACGAGGCGATCATAACACACGAATCCCGAATCTCAGCGGGACCGATCCACGAAGGTGCGTCGACATTTTCCTGGACTCGAAGGCGGACTCGACCCCTACTGAATCGAGTCCCTCAAAGACCTGCCGGGCGTGAATTTGGGAACTTTTCTGGCGGGAATCTGAATCGCTTCTCCGGTCTGAGGGTTTCGCCCTGACCGGGCGGGGCGGACGGGAGCCGAAAAGGTGCCGAACCCCACGAGGGACACCTTTTCGCCGTTTTTCATGGCCGCATGGATCGTGGACACTACGGCCTCCACCGCGGCTCGGGCATCGCTCTTGCTGAGGTTCGCCTTCCCGGCGACTGATCCGATCAACTCAGCCTTGTTCATTCCCGGTTCTCCTTTCTTGCCGATCGATCATATGATCCTTCCAAGCCCGACCCTCATGCAGCTTTCTCGGCCAAGCGGCGTCGCAGTCTGTCGAGCCCCTGTTGGAACTGCCTTTCGCGGACAGCTTCTTCCAGACCCTTGTAAAAGTCCACTCCCAATTCCGCATCGGGGTCGTCCGAGACGTTCTCCAAGTAAAAACTGGAGACGAAATCCTCGTCCGGGGCTCGAACATCGGGGGAAATTCCCGAATCCTTGAGCTTTTTCTCTTGAATCGCATTGCCGTTGGGCCGATAGTAGATTTTGGTCGCGAGATACAGGACCGATCCGTCTCCGAGGTGGAAAAGCTCTTGTCCTGATCCCCTGCCATCGGTCTTCAAACCCACCACCGTGGCCGCCTTGTGGTCCTTCAACGCCGCCACAAGTATCTCCGCCGCCCCGCTGGTTCCCCCGTCGGCCAATACCACCGCGGGAACGCCGGCCAGCAAGGGCTCGGCGGTCGTGGCGTGCACCACGGAACGACCCTGACGATCCTTGACGGTAAGCACCTTGCTCCCCTTGGGCAGCAGGAGTCCCGCGATCTCGACGGCCTCCGCCACCTCCCCCTCGGCCACACCCCGTACGTCCAGCAGGAGTCCCTTCACATCGGCGGACCGCAGCATCCGCAATCCCTTGCGCACCTGGCCGGAACTGCCGTTTTGAAGGCTCGGAATCCGGAGTTGGCCCAGCCCCGTCTCCACAACCTCCGCCTTGACCTTCTCGGGGACGGGGGCCTCCCGCACCAACCGGATTTCGGTGGGCGGCCGGCGTGCCCGGATCAACCTGAGCTTCACCTCGGTGCCGGGTGCTCCCTCGAGCATGTACTGCGCCTCCCAGCGGCTCATCTGCGTCGTTTTCCGGGCATCGATGGACTCGATCCAATCACCGGTGCGCACTCCTTCCCGCTCGGCCGGGCTGCCGCGCGCCACTGCGACTACGTAGGCGTACCCGTAACGTTTGGAAATGTAGATCCCGGGCGAGGCCTGGGTTTCGGTCCGCGCCTGAACTTGCTCGTAACTGGCCTGGGGAACGTAGCTCGAGTAGGGGTCCACCGCCTCGACCATTCCGTGGAGGGCCCCCAACAGGGCGTCCTTCATCACAGGTTCTTCGACATAGTCGTCCCGGACCCGCCTGAAGACCGACATGAAGAGGCCAATTTCCTCGTATGACGCATCTCTGGCCGCGACCCGGTCCATGGATCCGCCCACCAGCCCGTAGCCGACCACCAGCGCCGAAAGCAGTAGAATCGCCAACTTGCCCTTGGCAAAGACCACCGTCACCCCGTCATTCCCTCGTCCACTACGACCGATCGGCGTGATCCACTGCATCAGATTTCCTCGACCAAGTACGCTTCAGATGAAAGGAGAAAAAGGCAACCCGTGGACTATTGCAACGGGAGGAAGAGTATACACGAGGGTGGGAACGAAGACGAGGAGACGAACCGCGTGGGGAAGGTCTCGCCGGATGGACGGAGCAGAAAGATCGCCGCCTCCCCCGCCTCATCCCACATCTTGTGAGTTGTCTCGGAAGCCCGGGTCCCTTACAGTGAATCGGCATCTCATATGAACGCTTCCGTTTATCCGCAACGAGGCCGTTAGCCGTGTTCAGGAGACCGGCATTCGGAAAGATGTGGCTGCTGATCGCGGCGGTGCCGGCGACCTGGTTGGTCCTGGCTGCCGCAGGCGATCACCATGGGCCCGAAGCGGAAGGCCGGCATGACTCGGAGTTCACCTTTTTGCGCCTCGTCTACTCGGGTCCCGGCTGGGCGCGCCGGGGGTGGAACTGGAGTTGGCAGACCGACTATCCCAAAGCCGATCTCCAGTTCCTGTACGGCCTGGAGAAATTGAGCGACTTCACCTTCGTCTCTTCCGGCAACAAGGCCCTCTCCATACTGGACTCGGAGGTGTTCGACTATCCCTTTCTCTACGCCGTGGAGGTCGGGAGGATGCATCTCTCCGACCAGGAAGCGTCGAAGCTGAGGGAATACCTCTTGCGGGGCGGTTTTCTCGTGGTCGACGACTTCCACGGCCCCTGGGAGTGGAACAACTTCTACCAGCAGATCAAGAAGGTCTTCCCGGAATACGAGCCGGTGGACCTTCCTTTGTCTCACCCGGTTTTCCATTGCTATTACGACATCGACGAGTTGATCCAGATTCCGGGAATCCAGTACCTGTTCTATGGGAAAACCTGGGAGAAGGGCGGCTACGACGCGCGTTACATGGGCGTCATGGATGAGCGGGGCCGGCTCATGGTGATGATCAACCACAACGTGGATCTCGGAGATGCGTGGGAGTGGGCCGAAGTGGAAGAATACCCTCGGAAATACGCCAATCTGGCCTTCCAATTGGGAATCAACTACATCGTTTACGCCATGACCCACTGACGCCGGAGAGACGGGACGGAGTGAGAGGGGCGGTGCAGGGATCCTCCCGCCGGTCTCCCGGCCTCACTCGCGGTTGGAAATTTCCGGGAAGACGATCAGGGGGCGAAGTTGTAGGTGAACCCGGCCTGGAACTGCCAATGGTGCAGGCGGCCGCTTGCCGGCGGCACTGCACCGGCGCCCTCCCCCTGGGAATCCACTCGGGGAAGACCGTAATCGGGGACTCCCGTGATCCGGTTGCGAACCTCGAAACGGAGGCTCCACGGCGGATCCAGGTAGAGTTTGACGCCACCGCCCATTTCGCCCGCCAATTTCCAGCGGTTCTTCGGGACCAAGGCCTGGGAGGCCGCATCGGCATTGCCGGACGGCTGGAACAGCGATGCTCCGAGTCCGGCCAACGCATACGGCACGAACCGGCCCCGCCGCCAGCCCTGAGGGTAGACGATCAGGCTGTAGACGAGCCCATGGACATGATGGGCCTGCTTCGGCGCCGCGGATCCCTCCGCCGGGCTGCCGGCCGCGACCGGAAGGCTGCCGATGCCGTAGCGCATCTCGGCGCCGAACTTCTCGGCCAGGTTTTCGATCACACCGAATGCGAGCGAGTAGCCGGCATCGTAGTCGAGCCTGACCAAGGCGGAACCATTCCCGGAGGCCGCCGCCCCAAAGGTCCCGCCGGACAGGAACCCGGTCCCGGCCAGGAACGAGAACTCCCATTTCCTGGGATCGGAATCGGCTGCAGCCTGGCCCCGGACCGGCTGGGCGATGCCGCCCGCCAGGACCAGTGCGAGGCAACACATGCCGAGGAAAGAGGAGTGAGAAAAGAGAAGTGAAAGAGAAGGGGACGGTCGTGTCAACCTGACCGGAGATTTCATTTTTCTCACGAATATCCCCGGCGTCCTTCCGGAAACAAGTTCGGTCGAAACCTGTGGCGCCTCTCGCCACGGATGGGCAAAGGCCGTCATTCTATTACAGGAAGATGCGGGGACCGCCTCGAAAGACGAGACTGAATTATTTGACGGGCCCGAGTCTGCGACGTTTTCCTTCGCGGAATTTTCGTTCCATACGCCGGGTCATCTCGTCGAATTTCTCCGCCTGCTCCGGCCGGAGGAGAACCCGAATTTGATTCCCGGCCTGGCTGCGGATCTCCCGGTGCATCTTGGCAGCTTCCTCAGCCGCTTCGCGGAACGATTTCCGAGTCGTCTCCAAGATCCGGCGCACCTGGACTTCCTGCTCCGAGTCCAGATCCAGAACCCGATCCAAGTGTTGGAAGAACCGCGACCCGTTGCGGCGGGGCTGTCCCGGCTCTCGCGCCGGCGGCCGCCGATCCGGGCCGCCACCGGCATGGTATTGCGCCGGCCGGATCAGGACGTGAGTCAAAACGCCGCCGACGAAACTGCCCGAGAGGAATACGAAGATGATCCAGAAGACGGCCTTAGTTCGATTCGTCAATGATCCAACCCCCTTCCGAGGACGCCATCAAGGAATCGACGGTGTATTCCAGGGAAGCCTCCTCGGGCAGGCTCTCCAACGGAGTCAAGCTCACGGCGACCGGCTGCGAAGACAGATAGAGCAGGATGGTGACGGCTCCCATGAGAGTGATCAAACCGGGGGCCAATTGCCGGGCGGCCCGTTCCAGGAACAGGGCAAACGGCACCACCCGCCTTTCCTCGGCCAGCCGGGCCACGGTCCGGGCAAAATGGGCCGGAGGTTCGATTTGGGGCAAATGCTCCAGGTGAAATCGAAACAGGCGGTAGGCGCGCAATTCCCGGCGGCACCGCCTGCATGACTTCAAATGTTCCTCATCCAGGACCCCGTTCGGCTCCAGGTTTTCAAACCGAATGTGTTTCCGATTCATGGTTTCAAGGTTGCTCCGCCGGAAAGGACTTGAGAAAGCGCCGCAAGCAGCCGCTTGCGCGTGCGGCTGACTCGGATTCGAGCCGCCACCTGGCTGCTTCCCAGGGCCTTGGAGACCTCATCATATCCGAATCCCTCCACCTCCCTGAGCAGGAATGCAGTCCGGTCCTTGTGAGACAAGCGGCGCACGAGCCGGTCCAGGAGCTTGAGGCAGGCTCTGGATTCCGCCTCCGTCATGGCGGCGGTGCCGGCGGAAACGTCGTGAAGGGACTGGATTCTCCTCTCCTCTTCCTCGGTGAAGTTGGAAAACGCCTCCACCCTGGAACTCCGTCGCTTTCTCAATACGTCGCGGCATTGGTTGACCGTGATCTTGGCGATCCAGGCCTTCAAGGGGCGGCGGCGATCAAATCGGCCCAGGGAGTTGAAGACCTTGAGGAAGACATCCTGAGCCACGTCCTCCACTTCCCGCCGCCGGCCCAATTGATGGTAGATGATGCTGAAGACCAGCCGCTCGTAACGCTGGACGATCTGCTCGAACGCATATGGCGCGCCCTCGAGGCTCGCGATGACCAACTCGGCATCGGTCTTCTCCATCCTCCAACCTACAGTACGTCCCGTTGTGGGCTCTGTTTCACTTCATCCGCATTTCTCACCAGGGGGCGTGACGATCGCGCAGGATTTTCGCCGGAGCGGCGGCTTTTAGCCGCCGACTCTTCATCATCCCCGCGTGCTCGCGACTGAGAGCGTAGTGGTGACTACGTTTGAGGGAGCATGTGCGCGCTGAGGGCGAAAAGACCAGCGAGCGCGCGCCCAGCGCAGTCTGTCCCAGAGGAACTTTGGAAAAATTGGCGCAAATGTTCAAAAACAGGTTCTTTTTCCTCACGTCTTAGCGGCCTGGTGAGAAATGCGGATTAAGGCCCCGGCCGCGGACGGCCAGGAGTCCGGGCGACCAGAGTCATGATTCCGGAGCGCCGCACCACTCGTTCCAGAAGAGCGCACAGGGGCAGGATCGGCTTCAGCGAATAGTAGGGCGCCCGGGAGCCGAAGAGGCTTTCCGACCAGTTGACCAGGCTGTGCTTCAGGCAGTGAAACCCGATGATCCTGGAAAAACCGAGCTGATCCCTGACCTCGAATCCCTCCTGTTTCAAAAGCAGCGCCAGAGAGCGCGGAGAGTAGTGGAACAGGTGGCGGGGGACGTCATCGAACGCATACCAGTGCCGGCGAAAAATTCGGGCCTGCAAGCTGCTCAGATTGGGCAGCGAGACGATGAGCCAGCCCCCGGGCCGCAGCAGATCCCGGACCCGGCGCATCACTCGCCTCGGCTCCGGAATGTGCTCCAGCACGTGCCAGAACGTGATGGCGTCGAAGGAACCCGGCGGCAGACGAGTCGAGTACAGGTCCCCGACTACGAAATCGATGCCCGGAATCCGCTCGCGGACCAGTTGGACCACTCGCCGCGAGGGTTCGACCCCGGTCCGCCGCCAGCGGCCGGAATCCAGACCCCAGAGGAACTTGCCGTCCCCGCAACCCACATCCAGCACGGACCCTTCCCGCAAGTAGCGTTCCAGCAAGCGGACCTTTTCGGCCTCCTGGCGCCAGGAACGGGCCGACACGAGTTGTCCGGACCGAAACTGCTCCACCGTCTTGACCACGTCTCCCCAGTACCCGGGAGGGTAGAATGCCATGAGGTCCTGCTCACCCGGCGCGGGCTCGGTCCGGCCAAAACCGCAGGAGCGGCAACGGTAGATTTCCCAGCTCTGGTCCGTGATCTTTCGGAGCCGGTCCGGAACGGAGCAGAAGTGATCCCAGCCAAGACCTCGACAGATGGGACAGGGATCCATGGGGATTTCCTGGCTGGTTACCGTATCCGTCACACCACCGGACCAAAGCCGCATGCCGGACGAAGGGACGCCGCCATGACCTGGTGATCACTGCTGTCGCTATTTCGCGGGACTCTCACCGCGGACTGCGGAAGCGGGTTTCAGTGTATCATTCGGACTGATGTATCGGGGACGCTACGCGCGACTGGTTCTGCTCCTCTTTTCCCTGCCCGTCTTCTACTTCGTGGTGCAGATCTTCCGGCCGTTTCTGCTGCCGGTGGCGTTGGCCGCGGTGCTGGTGAGCCTGTGCTATCCCGCCTTCGACTGGATCCGCGGGAGGCTGAAGGGCCGCAACGGACTGGCGGCGCTGGTCACCTGCCTGGGGATGACGGCTCTCATCCTGCTGCCTTTCGCCCTGATTCTGACCCAGGTGACGACCCAGGCGCAGGAGATCTACAACAAGTTCCAGGCCGCTCTGGACCAAAGGGAGTGGGAGGGCGCCACCTGGCAATTGAGCGACGACATGATCCCGGATCGACTGCGGCAATTCGTTGAACGGTACGTCGACCTGGACCGGATCGGGCTGGGTCAACTCGACCTGGGGGAGGGGTTGGCCACGCTTCTGGAGAAACTCAGCCTCTTCCTCTTGGAACACAGCTCCGAACTGGTGACCGGACTGCTGAGTTTCGTCACCAGTTTCCTGATCATGCTGGTCACCATGTTCTTCCTCTTCCGGGACAGCGCCCGCCTGACCCAGGATTTCAGGCATCTGTCTCCCCTCTCGGACGAGTATCAGAGCCAGATCATGTCCACGTTTCGCCAAGTCGCCTCGGCTACGGTAGTAGGGAGCCTGGTCACGGCGGTGGTCCAAGGGATCGCCGGAGGCCTGGTCTTCTGGATCGTGGGCATCGACCAGGCCATTTTCTGGGGCACGCTCACGGCCTTCTTCTCCCTGGTTCCCGTCGTGGGAACGGCAATCGTCTGGGTTCCCTGGGCGATCTATCTTCTGGGCACCGTCTCGGGCGCCAGCGGCTTCGTGTTCATCGGCCTCTTCCTCCTGGTCGGGCTTCTGGACAACGTGGTCCGGCCCTTCTTCATCGAGGGCAGAGTGAAGATGCACAGCCTGCTGGTCTTCTTTTCCCTGATGGGAGGAGTTTCCTACCTGGGATTGCCGGGCCTCATCTTCGGTCCCATATTAGTGGCTCTCGGACTGTCGTTCCTGGAGCTCTTCCAACTCGAGTTCGGACAGCGCGCGACCGATCGGCCGTCCGAATGAACACCTACGGCCGCTGGATCGAGCGCCGGGAACGGACCCTGACGCTGCGGGATACGAGCCGCCGGATCCTGCCCTTCGACTGGGGCTTGGAGTGCCTCGGCCGGGCGGGCCGCGGCGATCCCCTCTCCCAGGTGAAGCGGTACGCCAGGACGGCATTGGCGGACCATCGCTTCTACGAGAGCATGGCCCCGCAAAATCCCCGGCGCTCCGGCGACCGTCTCACTTTTCAGACCCCGGTCGAGAGCGACTATCCCGCGAACAATACGGTCTATGCCCGGATTTTCCCGGGTCCGGATCGGCGCCGGGCCGTCGTCGTAGTCCCCCAGTGGAACGCCGACGCCACCAGCCACGTGGGACTTTGCCGGCTCTTGACACGCCTGGGCATCACCGCCGTGCGCCTGTCCCTGCCCTACCACGAAGACCGGCTGCCTCCGGGGGAAGTCCGGGCCGAACACATGGTCAGCCCCAACATCGGCAGGACTCTTCAGGCCACGCGCCAAGCCGTGCTGGAAGTGCTGCAGGCCGCCCGCTGGCTCCGGGACGAGGGCTACGAACACGTGGGGGTCGTGGGAACCAGCATCGGCTCCTGCGTCACGTTCCTGGCCTTCGTCCATGACCCACTCATCGAGACCGGCGTGTTCAACCACGTCTCCTCCTCCTTCGCCCAGGTCGTCTGGACGGGACTGGCCACGCGATACGTTCGGTGGGGCCTGGAAGGCTACATCGCCCGGGACGACCTGGAGCACTGCTGGGCGCCCATCAGTCCCTGGTACTTCATTCCCCGGCTCCGGGAGGCCCGGCGGCCCCATCTCCTGATCACCGCCCGCTACGATCTGACCTTCACCCCGGAACTCTCGCAGCAGGTCTTTCTGAGATACCGGGAGCATGGAATCCCGTTCGATCGGGTCGAGCTCCCCTGCGGCCACTACACGACGGCCCGATTCCCCTTCATCTGCATGGACGGATGGCACATCACCCGTTACCTGCATCGCCACCTGGGGCGCGGGCAATGACCACGAACCTGCTGCTCACGGGACATCCGGGAATCGGGAAGACCACTCTTGTCAAACAGCTTGTCGAGCGCCTCGGACACCTGGCTATGAGCGGCTTCTACACCGAGGAGATCCGCACCCGGGGGCGGCGCGCGGGATTCCGGGCGGTGGCCCTGAACGGGACTTCAGGCGTGTTTGCGCACCGGGATTACCAAACGACCTCCCGACACCGGATGGGACCTTACGGCGTCCACCCCTGGATGCTGGAGAACCTGGTCCTGCCTCATCTGGACTGGAAACGGAAGCGGCCGGACCTCATGGTGGTGGACGAGATCGCCAAGATGGAACTCCTCTCCCGGCCTTTGCGGGAGGCGATACTCGATCTCCTGAACTCGCCCTGTCCGGTCCTGGGCACCATCTCGCTGCGCGGGGCCGGCGTTCTGAAGCGAATTCGGGACCGGGAGGACGTGCATCTGGTCAAACTGACCCGGAAGAACCGGTCGGTTCTGCAAGGCGAGATCCTCCGGCGCCTGGACCGAATCCTGGACCGGGCATCGCGAACGGGGGAGGTCTGACCGGGAAGATGCCGCTGCCCGGCACAATGCGATGCTCACGGCTTACAATGAGTATCGAAGCGCAATGACGGGAATTTACGTTCTTCTGGCCGCCCAACTTCTGGCGGGCGCCCTGATTCCGGGCTACGACTCCGTGGAGATCCGTACGAAAGAAGCCAGCAAGTACGCCGCCCACCAGGAATCCCAGAATCTGATCATTGCCGCCTATCCCTGCGACACCCGGCACAAGGCCCGGCAGTTGTTCGACACCGACAAGTTCGCCAAGAAGCGGATCCTCCCGGTGCTCATGGTGGTGGAGAACAACAACGATTTCGTGGTGAGCCTGGACGGCCGGGCCATATTCCTGATCGACGACGCCGGGACCCAGCACCGTCCGATGCACTACCTGGACGTGCTGGCGGACCTGAACAACAAGCGGCGGCCCCCGATCTCGGATTTTCCGCCCCGGGGCCCCGGCCGCCGCGGGTCCCGGAAAGTAAAGGTCGCCAGCGAGGAGATGCTCGCCGACTTCGAGCAAAAATCCTTTGGCGAAAAGCTCATAGCGCCTTACACCAAGGACTTCGGCGTGGTCTTCTACAAAATCCCGTGGGAAGGATGGAACCTTTCCAAGAGCCGCTTTTATCTCCCCGAGGTCTTCAATTTTTCGGCCAAGGAACCTCTGGTTTTCTTCGAGTTCGACGCCCGATAACGGTAGAATCCCCGCATGAAAACGGATCCCGGCCCGGCAGGAGAACGTCTGGATATCCCACACGTCCAGTTCCGGCAGGAAACCTTGTCCAACGGCCTCCAGGTCATCTTGCGGCCCCACCGCCGCGTCCCCCTGGTGCATATCAGCCTCCACTACCGGGTCGGCTCCTCCTACGAAGTTCCGGGACTTTCGGGTCTCGCCCACCTCTTCGAGCACATGATGTTCCAGGGATCCGGGAACGTGGCCAAAAATGAGCATGGCCGATACGTGGACGAAGCGGGGGGACGCTGGAACGCCACCACCAGCAAGGACCGCACCGCCTACCACGAAACGCTGCCTTCGAATTGCCTGGACCTGGGGCTGTGGCTGGAGGCGGACCGGATGAATTCCCTGGAGGTGACGGCGGAGAATTTCGAGAACCAGAGGCAGACGGTCATCGAAGAGAAGAAGCAGAGTTACGACAACCGGCCCTACGGCCGAGCCTTTCTGAGGCTGGACGACCTGGCCTACGAGAGTTGGGAATACGCCCATCCCATCATCGGCGCCGTCGAAGACCTGAAACGGGCGACCCTGGCCGACGCCAGGGAGTTTCACCGGACGCACTACGGACCGGGAAACGCCGTGCTGGTCCTGTCGGGAGACCTGGAGGAGGCCGCAGCCCTGGAATCGATCCATCGGTACTTCGGCCCGATTCCGGATCGGACACGATCCGGACGGCCGGTATTCCGGGAGCCGTCTCAACAGGAGGAGAAACGGGAGACGATCGGGGACCCCCTGGCCGTGCTGCCCCTGGTCATCATCGGCTACCACATGCCGCCCGTGGGCAGTCCCGAGTACTACGCCCTGAGCATCCTCGCCCTGCTGCTGACGGACGGCTCCTCCTCGCGCCTCTACCGACAACTGGTCTACGAACGGAACTGGGTCGCCGGACTGTCGGCCGGACCCAACCAGTACCGCGGCCCGGGCATGTTCGACATCTTCCTGCAGATTCAGGACGGCGTCCCGGTCGACCCGGTCCTGGACCTGGTCGAGGCCGAGCTGGGCCGGCTGTGCCGGGAGGTGGTGACTCCGCAGGAGCTGGAGAAGGCGCGCAATCAGTTGGCGTTTCGTTTCGTCCGCCGGCTGGAGAAGGTGTCGGACGTGGGCGAGATCCTGGCCCACCACGCCGTGTTCTACGGAGACGCCGGGGTAATCAACCGGGAATGGTCCCGGTATGCCGAGACGACTTCCGAGGATATTCTCCGGGCGGCCGCCGAGACCTTCCGCCCCGAGAACCGCACCCTGCTGCTGGTGGAGCCGGGGCAGGCGGGACAGGGTTGAGTGGGAACTTGCCCCAAAGCCGGCCGGGGAGACGGGCCGGGGAGACGCGTGAAGGAAAGGCCATGAAGACGGATCGGCCCCCACCGATAGCGGCGTTGCCGACACCCGGCTATCCAAGGGTTCCGGATGCCGTCCTGGGGAACGGGCTTCGGGTTCTGACGGTGGAGGAATTCGCCCTTCCCAAGGTTTCCCTCTGCCTGGCCTGGCCCACCGGCCGCACCTCCGATTCCACCGGAAACCTGGCCCTGACGAGCCTGGCCGTCGAGCTGTTGGAAGAGGGGACCGAGACCCGGAACTCCCGGCAGATCGCGGACCTCATGGACCAGTTGGCCATTCACTACGGCACCCAGGTCCGAATGGAGCAGAGCCGGCTCACCCTGACGGTGCTGGTCCGCTACCTGGAGCCGGCCCTGGAACTGTTGGCGGACCTGGTGCTGCGCCCGGCATTCCCCGAGGAGGAATTGGAGAAGGCCCGGAGCCGGTGGAGAAGCCACCTTCTGTCGCAGCGATCCCAACCGGTCTTCCTGGCCCGGGAGCGGAGCCATGCCGCCCTCTACCGCGGCCACCCGTATTCGCGAGTCTCGTTTCCCGTGTCGCACGTGGAGGACGCGGACCGCGACGCGTTGCTTGGAGTGCACGGGCGGCTATTGTCGCCGCGCGGAGCTCTGCTTGCCTTCTCGGGAGCCGTGACACCGGACCGGGCCGCACGCCTGGCCGAGCGTTACCTGGGACGCTGGACTGGCGAGGCGCCCCCGCAGGACCGGGTCCCGCTGCCGCCGGCCCCGGAATCACGGCGGGTGATGCTGGTTCACCGGCCTCATTCGGTCCAGGCCCGGATCGTCGTGGCCGGGCGCGGGCTTCGCCGGGGCCACCGGGACGGGACGCCCCTGTTCCTGGCCAATCAGGTCCTGGGGGGCAGCGCCAGCTCCCGTCTCTTCCTGAACCTGCGGGAGGACAAGGGATACACCTACGGGGCCTACAGCGTCATGAAATGGTACCGGCGCGACGGGGTCATCCTCATGGGCGCCGACGTGCGCAGCGACGTGGCGGCCGAGTCGTTGCAGGAGAGCCTGAAGGAGATGGAGCGCCTGAGGCGGGAGCCGCCCGGTACCCGGGAGTTGAACCGTTGCCGGGCGGAGCTGACCGGACGATTCATCCGCGTCCTGGAGACTTCCGATTCGGTGGCGGATCTTGAGGTCAGCCGCCGCCTGGACGGACTCCCGGAAGACCACTACCGGAACTACGTCCAGCGGCTGCAGCAGGTGACTCCGGAGACGATCCGGGATACGGCTCGAACCTATCTGGATTCCGGGCGGACCGTCATCACGGTGGTGGCGGACCGTTCCCAGGTCGAGAAGGACCTGGCGCGTTTTGGCCCCGTGTCGGTCTACGACACGGACGGGAATCGGCTGGAGTAGCCGAATCGGAACGACGGGATTTCACGAACCATGGGTCGCCGGTCCGGTGCCTTGACTGGACGCCGGGCGTGGAGGACGATGTTTTCGAGGTGCCGATGTCCAAAGAAGACCACTACCTGAAGGGGATGGACCTTTTCGCCGATGACCGCATGGACGAAGCGGTCGCCGCCTTCGACCGGGCGCTGGAAGAGGACTCCGACTACGGCGACGCCCTGCATGCCGCGGCCATGTGCTGCTACCACAACAAGGATCTGGAACGGGCCCTCCGGTACGGCCTGCGCTACCGGGACGTGGAACCGGACAACCCGTTGGCCTACACCAGCTTGTCCATGTTCTACCACGCGAAGGGTTGGATCCAGGAAGCGGAGGACATGGGCGCCAAGGCCCAGGCCGCCGCCCTCAAACAAGCCCGGTCCTGAACTCCCGGTTCGGCTCGGGTTCGTTGGCAGTCCCGGGGACTTGTACCTATAATGTGTCCTTTCCTCCACTCGGAGCCGGCGTAGCTCAACGGTAGAGCGGCGCATTCGTAATGCGTAGGTTGGGGGTTCAATTCCCTTCGCCGGCTCCATTGTTTTAGGTGGGTTGCTGCGGCCGCGGGGTCTTGGATCAACTCGGACCGAAGAAGGGGAGACGTAATGTCAGGTTGGAGCCGTTGCTGTCGATTGCTGCTGGTGCTGGCCGCCGCGGCGGGGTGCGGACCTTCCGGCGCCAAGCTGGTTTCGGTCCAGAAGATCTGGGACCAGGCTCCCCACAGCGCCTTCACCGACCTGGTCCGGTTCCAGGAACAGTGGTACTGCACCTTCCGCGAGGGCCAGGATCACACCTCCCATGACGGTTCCATCCGCGTGATCACCTCCGCCGACGGGGAGGTTTGGTCTTCCGTCGTCCACATGCAGCCTGAACCGGGAAACGATCTGAGGGATCCCAAGCTCGGCGTCACACCCGACGGCCGGCTGATGCTGCTGGCCGCGGAGCGGAAGTCGTTGGGCGGCGAACAGGAGGACTACAATCCCTGGGTCTCCTTTTCCAAGGACGGAAAGGAGTGGACACCCCGCGAGCCGGTGGGCGAACCGGACTTCTGGCTCTGGAGGGTGACTTGGCATGAGGGAACCGGCTACGGGGTCGGCTACACGACAAGAGAAGCGTACAGCCATCGCAATAGCCAGCAGGAGTTCGCCCGGCTCTACAAGACGGAAGACGGGGTCCGGTACGAGACGCACGTGAACGTCTTCTTCAGCCGCGGCTACCCCAACGAGTCGAAAATCGTCTTCCATGAGGACGGGACGGCGGTCTGCCTGTTGCGGCGGGACGGAAAGACCGACAACTCGGCCCAGATCGGCGTTTCCGAGCCGCCCTACACGTTGTGGAACTGGAAGGACACGGGTCAGCGCATCGGCGGCCCCAACCTGATCGTCCTGCCGGACGGGCGCCATGTGATCTCGGGCCGGCTCTATCTTCCCGACGGAGACAGAAGAACCCTCCTCTGGTCGCTGGACCCCGAGGCCGGGACCGTCTCCGAGCTGCTCCGCCTCCCGTCCGGCGGGGACACCAGCTACGCGGGGATGGTGTGGCACGAGGGGCTCCTCTGGATGAGCTACTACTCCACGCACGAGGAGAAGACGAGCGTTTACCTGGCCAAGGTGGACATCCCGAAACCGGAGCCGGTGGAGGCTGTGGGCTACTAGTCGGCGGTGAAGAGGGGGGACAGGAAAGTCCCCCCTCCTAAAACCCGAAGATGGCGTCGACGTTGCCGCGCAACACCTGCCGTCCCAGTTCCACGGCTCGAACTTCCGGCCAGCCCCGATCGATGACGTACCGCTCGGCCAGAACCTTGGCCAAGGTTCGCTTGTACATGGCGAACTTGGGCAGCGCGAACTCCAGCTTGTACATGTCGCTGTAGTACCCGATCTGCTTGGTGGCCGGCACGGTCTCCAGCCGGGCCGCCAGATCCCCTTCCAGAAAGGCGGGGGCGTTGGAGTACCACCAATGCCCGTGGGTCACCACGTTGGGGAAGATCCAGGCGTAGCTGGTCAGTTCCTGATTCGTGACGCTGGCCAGCACCGAGATGGGGAAAGTCACCTGGGGAAAGGCGTTGAACAGTTCGCGGTACTGAATCAGGGAGACGCGGCTGTCGTACAGGTCCTGCCCCTGGAAGACCCCGGCCTCGTAAACGCCCCGGTTGACCCCGATCATCAGGTCGAAGGGCAAGCGGAACTCGGCACAGAACTCGGCCAGGGTCCAGAAAACGAAATGGGACAACGATCGCCGCGAGCGGAGGCCGCCGTCTTCTCTACCCGGCAGAATGCGGTCCAGAGCGGCCGCCGCCTCTCGCTCGGAGATTTTCGCAGGAGTGAAGTCGGGCGGCAGCGAGATCGCGGCCGCTCGGGCGTTGCGGGAGGCGAAATGCCGGAAGAGGGAGCCAAGGGCTCTCCGCAAGCCTGCGGGGTCGTGGACGGAGACGCCTGCCGCTTTTTCCAGGCGCCTGCGCACGGCAGGATCGGCGAGGCCGAACACCAGATCGTCGGCCCTGAGACAGGGAATGTACAACTCCGTGTCGAATCCCTCCAGGGGATCGTCGAAGTCGCTGGTCAGGAACACGCGCCGGAGACGGCTCCTCCGGAGCACGTCCTGTTCCCAGGTCGCCGAGGACATGAGGCGCTCTGAGGTATCGTAGAGCGCCTCCCAGTTGTCGGGCGTGATTCGGTCGCCTTCGAAGCCGAGCAGCGACCGGGCCATCTCCACCAGCCAACTGGACTGGACCGTATTTTCCACCGGCCCCAGGTTGGCAATCAGCCGCCTGGTCTTTTCCCGGGGTCCGACCCCCGGCTCTTCGATCTCCTCCCGGGGCATGCCGGCGGAGTGCGCCAGCTCCGTGTAGTAGTGATATCCCAGGATGTCGGCCAGCGTTTCGGCGGCGGGCCGGTGAGGGTCGATGTGGGTGTGGGGATCGATGAGCCACATCGAGTCCAATTGCTTGAAGATCCGGTTTCGCAGTTCCAGGGACATGATGGTTCGACTCGGCCGGGGCCATTCTCCAACGGACCCGAAGGATGGGGTTGCAGGTCAGCCGGGCGGGGCGGTCACCCGTTATTCCAGATACAGAAATTCGTTCGTGGCAAACAGCGTCTGGCAGAGGTTGGACAACGCCGCCTCGGACGCCTTCTCCGGAGTGGCATTGGCAAAACGGTAGTTCCGTTCCTGCTTCCGCAGATGATCCCGGCCGATCCGGACCTCCTCCGGCTTGGGTTGACGTGAAAGAGTCAGGAGGTAGGCCATGCGGACTCTGTCTTCGGGACTCTCGCCGGCCAGATCCCGGACCCTCCGCGCCAGGTGGCCGGCCTCCTCCACCACGAACGGATCGTTCATGAGCGTCAGCGACTGGATCGGCGTCACCGAGTTCACCCTGCGGGTGCAGTTGACCGTGACCTTGGGATAGTCGAAGGCTTCCAGGAAATTGAGCGGGTAGTTCCTCCGGGCCAGAATGTAGAGGCTGCGGCGCAACGGGTTCCGGGTGTCCGGTTCTTCGCCCCCCACGGTCTGCAGGCCCGCGGCGTCGAACTCGAGCAACGCCGGCGTCCCGCCCAGACTCCGGTCCAATCTCCCGCTGGCCGCCAGGATGGCGTCGCGAAGAGTCTCCGCCTCCAGGCGCTTCAGGTTCATGCGCCAGAGGAGCAGGTTCTCGGGATCCACCGTCTCGCCGGGCGCGCCGTCCGGCTGCCGCAGGGCTTGGCGGTAGACGCTGGAGGTCATGATGGTTCGGATCAGCCGCTTCACGGACCAGCCGTTCTCCATGAAGTCCACCGCCAGCCAGTCCAGCAGCTCGGGATGGGTGGGCGGAGAACCGTTGCGGCCGAAGTTGCCGGGAGTGGCCACGATCCCCCGTCCCATGAGGTGGTGCCACACCCGGTTGACCATGACCCGGGCCGTCAAGGGATGGTCGCGGCTGGTCAGCCACTTGGCCAGACCCAGGCGGTAGCCGCTGGTTTCTCCCCGGGTCTCTTCCGGTCTCCGGATCGATTCCTCGCCGGGCGGGCTCAGGACCGCCAACCCCCCCGGCGTGACCCGGGGTCCCGGAGACTCGATGTCTCCCCGCTGCAGCAGACGGGTCACGGGGGGAGGTCCCACGTCGAACAGCGCCTCGATCCTGTTGAAGCTCCGCCGATACCCCTCGAGGGTGTCGATCTTCTTCCGAAACCCTGCCGCCTCCGCCTTGTGCTCCTCCGAGAGGGCCTGGTCCACCTCCTCCGGCTTCACCTCCAACAGGGTCCCGAATTTCTCCGCCAGGTACTTCTGGATCTCGTCGCGCTTCTCTTCGGGCATCTGCCACGCCGTCTTCACATCGGAGCGGATCTCATGGGAGATCGGCTCCAGCTTCTTGTCCAGAAGCATCTCCTCGTAAGGTTTGCGCAGAGCAGTCAGCTTCTCCTTCAGCTTCTTCTGAGGCGCGTCGATCTCGGCGTTGTGCCGCTCGATGTCCTTCTGGTCGGCGCGGGAGACGTCGGGAAGGAAACGGTCCTTGGGCTGCTTCCAACGCATGGGATTGAAGGCGGGGGTGAAGACGGCCATCAGCCGGTAGTAGTCGCGCTGGGGAATGGGATCGAACTTGTGGGAGTGGCAACGGGCGCAGCCGACGGTGAGGGCCATGACGCCGGTGGAGACCCGCTCCACCATGTCGAAAATGACCGAGTATCTCTCGCCCGGCAGATTGACGATGTCCGAGTCGGTCCGGTCCATGCTGCTGCGCATGTAGCCGGTGGCGGTCAGGAGCCGGACCGTCTCCGGCGTGTACTGCCGGGCGGACCGCCAGTCGACCAGCTCGTCACCGGCCAGTTGTTCGGTCAGGAAACGGTCATACGGCTTGTCCTGATTGAGGGCCTCCACCACCCAGTCCCGGTACCGCCAGATTCCCTCGAAGAGGTTGGTGATGGGAAGATCGTTGTCGAATCCGGTGACGTCGGTATAGCCCATCAGGTCCAGCCAGTGGCGGCCCCAGCGCTCCCCGTAGTGGGGCGACTCCAGCAGCCGGTTCACCAAGCGTTCATAAGCGTCCGAGCGGGAATCGGAAAGAAACTTCTCCATCTCCTCCGGGGTCGGGGGCAGACCGATGAGATCGAAATAAGCGCGGCGCATCAGTGTCGGCCGCGACTCCTCGGGGGAAATTCCCAGACCCTTGGCTTCCAGCCTGGCCAGGACGAAGGCGTCGATGGGAGTTCGGACCTGCTTCCGGTCCTTGACTCGAGGCACCGGAGCGGCCACAGGCTTGCGGTAAGCCCAGAAATTCCGATCTTCCCCGGTGATGGGAGGCGCCTCCGCCAAACTGAAGGTCTCCCGCTCTTCGGTGATGAGATCGGGTCCGAAGCGGGAGGAATCGATCCAGGCCCGAAGACCGTCGATCTCCTCTTCGGTGAGGGGAGATCCGACTCCGGGCGGGGGCATGCTCCCGGCGGAGACCATGCGGATCAGTATGCTCAGCTCGGACGCTCCCTCCACGACGACGGGGCCGTTTTCACTCCCCTTGAGGGTGGCCTCCAGCGTCCTCAGATCCAGACCTCCGGGTGGGGGTTCCTGACCGTGGCAGGCGAGGCACTTGGCTTCGAAGATGGGCAGCGCCTGGTGGTTGAACCGCTCCACCTGATCCGCGGCCAGAAGAGGTTGGACCTTCTCATGAGGCGCACCCGCCTCGATCCAGCCTTTGATGGTTTCGATCTGAGCGTCGGACAGGTCCAGGGTGAAGGCCTTGGGCGGCATCTCCCGGGCAGAAATTTTTTGGTAGAGCAGGCTTTCGGCAGAGTCGCCCGGCACCAACACCGGACCGTTGTGAGATCCCTTCATGACCGACTGGGCCGTGCGCAGGTCCAGGCCGATCATGGAGGTGCCCCCATGGCAGGCGAAGCAGTGGGCCGTGAAGATGGGGAGCACGTCCTTTTCGAAGGTGGGCCCGGGAGCGGCGGCCAGAACGCCGCAGAAAAGCAGCGGCAACGCCCCTTGCAAGACCGGTCCGGATCTCATGGAGGTCAGGCTCCGGGAAGGGGGTGCTCGATGAGGTCGTCCACCACCTTGGCGCCAGTGATGGCCAGGTTGGTGGGCGTCTCCTCCCGGCCGCCGTGGCGGTAGGTCAGGCGAGAGTGGTCGATCCCCAGCAGCCGATAGAGCGTGGCCTGCATGTCGGGGCAACTCACCCGGTTCTCCACCGCCTTGTAAGCGAACTCGTCGGTGGCGCCGTAGGTCAGACCGGGCTTGAATCCCCCACCGGCGAACAGGATGGTGAAGGCATTGCGGTTGTGGTCCCGCCCGTCGGAGTTCTGCGTCGTGGGGAGCCGGCCGAACTCGCCGGCCCACATGATGACGGTGCTCTCGAGCAGGCCCCGGCTCTTGAGGTCCTTGATCAGTGCGGCCGTCGGCTGGTCCGTCTTGGCGCAGATCTTGGCCAGATTGGTCTTGAGGTTGTCGTGGCTGTCCCAGGGCTGGCCCTTGCCGGAGAAGACCTGCACGAACCGGACTCCCGATTCCACCAGGCGCCGAGCCATGAGACAGCGGGTCGCGTAGGGGGCGGTCAGAGGGTTGTCCAGGCCGTACATCTTTCGGGTGGCCTCCGACTCCCGGGAGAGATCCAAAATGTCGGCCGCCGCCAACTGCATCCTCGCCGCCAGCTCGTAGTTCTGGATCCGGGCTTCCAACTCCGACGTTTCCGGGTGATGGACGAGATGCCGTTGGTTGAGACGGGCCAACAGGTCGAGGCTCTGCCGCTGCACGCCCGGCGGCAGGGGCACCTCCTGCTGAAGGTGATGCACGGGGGTTCCGATGGAGCTGAACTCGACCCCCTGGTAGAGGGCCGGCAGCCAGCCGCTGGACCAGAGGATCTTTCCGCTGACGCTGTACCCCTCCGGAGCCCGGAGCACCACGTAGGCGGGAAGGTTCTGGTTTTCGGTCCCCAGGGCGTAGCTGATCCAGGAGCCCATCACCGGACGCCCCGGAAAGATCTGGGAGGTGAGGAGGTTGTTGAGCCCCTCGGGATGGTTGTTGTGCACCGAGTACATGGACCGGACCATGCAGAGTTCGTCGGCCACGCCGCTCAGTTGGGGCAGCACTTCCGCGATTTCCATGCCCGACTGCCCGTGTTTTTTGAACTCGTAGGGGCAGGGCATGAGGATGTTCAGGTTGTTGGGCTGGTGGATCTCGACGCCGTCGGGATGGGGCTGGCCGGCTCTCCTGGTGAGCTCAGGCTTGGGGTCGAAGAGATCCATCTGGCTGGGTCCGCCGTTCTGGACCAGTTGAATCACCGCCTTGGCCGGACCCGGAAAGTGACCTTTCCGCGGCTTGAGGTCCATGTAGGGCCGCCCGGGCTTGTCGAGCGCCGGAGTTCCCAGGAGGTTTTCGGAATCCAGGAGACCGGCCAGGGCGATGCTGCCGAAACCGAGTCCGGACCGGGCCAGAAGTTGCCGCCGGGAAATGGAATTGGGCCCCGGAAGTTGAGGGCTTTCAGGTAGATGCATGGAATCACCACCGGTGTAGATTGATCACAGGAAGGTACCCCTGAAGCCGAATCCGTGTCAAGCGACGCACCGGTTCTGGCGCTGCATCGCCATCCGCCGCGTCCCCAAAATAGCACTCGGTTTTACTATAAATAATAAAATCTGACTCGCAATTATCTATCAATAGACAAATTATTGCCAAAGGGGAGTCGGATAGGATCCACGGCGCACCAGTTCCCGAATCTGACTCGTGACCCGGTCCCGGTCCTCGCGGTAGGTGACCCCGAACCATGCATCGGCGGATCGGAGCACGCGGACCCTCGCCTGGCCAGCGGCGACAAGGTCGTTGACCAGGGTGGGAATCATGAACTCGGCCCCGTCTTCCCCGCCCCGCTCTCGCAGGAAGCGGGCGAAGGCCCGTTCAAGATGGTCGAAGATGCCGGGAGTGAAACCCCACATGTTCATGGAGACCAGCTCGTCTCCGGAGAGGTTCCGGGCCCGTCCCTGCGGATCGGAATGAACGGCTCCGTCACCGGTCCTGGCGATACGGGTCAGCTCGACGACCTGCTTCAAAAGGCCCTGACGGCTGCGGCAGACCCCCCGGGCCACCGTGCCGTGATCCGAGAGCGTCTCGCGCAGGCGGAACCCCACCATGCCGTAGTCTCCCTGGCGGCCGTCCGCCGCCTGCCGGAGGTGGCCCGCCAGTTCCCGGTAGGAGCCGGCGCCGTAGAAGTCGTCGGCGTTGACGGCGGCGAAGTTCCCGTCGATGGCGTCCCGGGCCGCCCATACGGCATGGCCTGTGCCCCAGGGCTTGCGGCGCCCGGGCGGAATGGAGAACCACCCGGGAACCATTTCCAACTCCTGGCGGCAGTATTCCACCGGAACCTGCTGCTCGATCTTGCTCCCCACCGCAGACCGGAAATCGGACTCCATATCCCCGCGCACGATGAAGACCACGCGATCGAAGCCGGCGCGGACGGCGTCGTAGACGGAATAGTCCAACAGCGTCTCCCCGCCGGGTCCCACCGGGTCGATCTGCTTGAGGCCCCCGTAGCGGCTTCCCATCCCCGCAGCCAGCACCAGCAACGTCAGGCTCATGGCGATGGGTCGTTCCCTCAGGCCCGATTGGGAGCGGCGGCTCTGTCGATGAGGTTGCGGGTGATGCGCTGAACCCTCGGGTCGGGCCCGAGGGGCCGGGTGAAGTGGGTCCAGGGCACAGTGTGCCCGGGCGGAGAGTCCAGACCCTGGGCCCAGAAGATGGTGGAGGCGTTGAAGACGAAGTTCCCCTTGGGACCGGGGAAGATGGTTGCGGCCCACTCGCCGGGAGTCACCCCATGGGTCCAGACGGTCCCCTGGCCCACGACTTCCAGGCCCTCGCGCTCCAGGTCGGGGTCGCCGTGAAATTCCCAGCCCACCAGACCGGGAATGAAGTCCCCCTTCGCCATCCCGGTCCCTTCGAAGATCCAGTGATCGGGAGCCGTGCAGATCCAGTCGCCCGATCCGTTGAAGGGCACCACGGTGCGGGCTCCGATGATGTTCCGCTCGTCCGGGCCGGCCCCCTCGAAGGGGCCCAGGATCTCCGAGTATCTCTCGATCTCTTCGGGACGCAACGGGCCGTAGCTGTGGAGCCGGGTGATGATCCGGTTGGGGACGCCGGTCGAGGAAGGCGTGAAGGGACTCACCATGTAGACGTCGTTGGCGCTGAGCCAGAGGACGTTGACCCCTTCTCCGATGGCTGACTCGATGGCCCGGTACTGGCGAATATCCCAGTACTCGTCGTGTCCGACGCTGACGAAGGCCCGGCAACGGGTCACGAACGAGGAGTCCAGCACGTCAGCGTTGCTGCAATAGGTGACGTCCAGCCCCTCCCGTTCCAGCCAGTAGCAGAGGGGATACTCCCATAGCAGGAACTCCCCCGTGCCTACCGACAGGGGGAAGTCCGCGAACATGGAAAACTTGGCGTAGGGCCGGTCGAAGCTGCCCGCCACGCCGGGATGATGGGCTCCCTCGGGGTGGGTGTAGAGGGAGTAGTCGTCGGGCCAGCGGTTGTAGGCCTGCCAGGTGTTGTCCGAGCACTGGAAGAGGAGGTGCGCCGGCCGCCGGTCCCGCACGATGAAAATCACGTAGCTCTGCCAGTAGGGCGCATTTCCCGCCGGGAGCGTGGTGAGCTTGCCCAGGTAGACTCCGCTGGTCCAGTCCTCGGGAATCGTGAACTCGAGGCTCGGTTCCCACCGGCACTCGCGCAAGCGGTTGGGACCGACCTCGGGGAGGGGTTGGGGCGTGCCCTCCAGCGGCCCCGCCGAACTCATCAGGCGTCCGCCGTGGCCGCCGTAGTAGCCCAACCGGTAGAAGTCCACGCGGAAGGGGCTGGCGGGTTCGGTGCTGACGAATAGGGAGAGGGTGTCGCCGGCCTCGATGGACTGGTGGGAACAGTACCCCTCGATGCGGGCGCTGCGGTACTTTCCGCGGTCGACCCAGACCCGGGTCAATTGCCATTCCCGGGTGCCCGGCTTGCGGTTCTCCAGCTCGATTGCCGTCTCACGGCCCGCGGACTCGCCGCCGGGTCCGGCGCAGGAAGCGGCGGCGGTCACGGCGGAGACGGCGCCGGCCTGGATAAAACGGCGCCGGTCCAACTGGTTCTTGGGATTCTGCTGGCTTGATCCGGGTCTCATCGGCGCTCCCTCCTTGCGAGATTGATAGCAGCCGGATACCCCGGAATCAACAATCGATCCGGTCAGGGACCGGGGATGGCTTTCAGGACGAGGCTCTCCATTCGGATCGTCTTGGAGAACCGGCCCAGGTTCCTGGTCTCGATCCGGACGAGCTCGGCGTCGTCAAACCAGTCCGGGTCCACGGAAGGATCGGTGGAAGGCAACTGAAAATACAGACTCGAATGGCTGATTCCCAGCATGGGGAAGGAAAGTGGCGCCAGAGGAGGGGTCAGAATGGCGTAGGCGATCGATCCTTCGCTCAGAACCGCCTGCCGCTTATCCCGGTTACGGAGCAGGTACCACCGACTCTTCATCCGGTCCTGGATCAGCCGGTGACGCGACTCTTTCAGTTCGATTCTCAGGCTGTTCTTGTTCGTGGTCACACCGAGGATCTCGACGTGGTCCGACCCCCTGTCGTAGCGGGCGCCATGCTCCAACGGGAAGGTCGCGATATCGTTCCTTTGAACCAGAAAGCCGACCTTGACCGTTAGATCGGCCTGAGTCGCACCGTAGGAATCGTAGGACTCCTCGTCGATAGAGAACAACTCAGGCAGGTATTCGAGAATCGGCCTTCTTCCGCCGTCCAGAAAGTCAACACCGCCCAAAGCAGCCGAGAGGATATTGGCCCTCTCTTCATGCAATCTGGGCGGATGATTGAATCGCCACCAGAAACCGTCACCTTCGTATGCGTATGGGTGCCCGTGTCTGCTGGAAAACGCCTCTTCCGCCGACCCGAATGAAACCTGTGAGATGACCAGCTCGGGAACCGCCAAAATACCCGTCGGCAAGCCCTCCAGCGCAATGTTTCCGTTCAGAACCATACTTCGTTTCAATGGTTGGGACCGAACGCGTCGAAAGAAACGCAGGCTTTCCTCCTGGATCCGGATCGTCAACATTTCCGGATCGACGACCCTCCGGTCCAATCGTTGGGCCGACGCCACGAAATCCCAACTCCAGATCACTGTGAACAGACCTACGGCCAGGAATCCGGAACAGGCCAAGGTGGCGCTCCTCGCCGTCCGTCGAGTCAGATACTGATGGCCGACCACGAATCCAGCAACGGCAAGATGGCTCAGCATGAATGCGATTTCCCGTGATGTCGCCAGCGAGATGCCGAAAGCGTCACTGAGGTCAACGTGTTCGAAGAAGAGATTGCGCGAAAAGTTGTAGTACAACATCCAAACGATCGGACCAAGCAGCCCCACTAGCGCCACGTGAACCAACTTCCGCGTTACGGCGGCAAGCATCAACAGAACCGAAATCAGAAAGAGTTCAACGGCCAGAATCTGCGGAATCGAGCGAAAGACGTCCGGCAGGGTCACTCCGTGGAAGCCGAGGAGGAGGAGTTCGACCACGAAGAGCGGAAGAATCACGGCGAGGCCGAGAAACGATATTTTGCCCAACAAAAGCTGTCCACCGGTAATCGGCCGGTCCAACCAGAAAGCGGTGCTACCGACCAGGGAATCGCCCTGCACCAGGCGCGCGATCATGATTGCCAGCAAACAGATCTGGGGAAACCAGGCCAAGATCTCGTAATAGTTGAAAGAACTGAAGTTCCAGATGCTGGGATCAAGCGGCCCATAACCGATCACGGCCGCGCGCAGGATCACCAGAGCGAGCCATCCGGCCAGGTAGAAGCGGAGATGTCGAAGATCCTTGCGAATGAGGTGCACCACCATATTCATCCCGCCTCCTCGCCGTGATTCCGGCGGTTTCCAACCAAGGGGTGAATGTCTGAGTCCACGGCCATGGGGGCCACAATTCCCGAAGGATTCATAGGAACCAACTCCGGAATTTCCTACGGACCAGATATGCGATTCATAACGAAGTTTTCCAATCGAAGCGATTTGGAAACGACGCCGAGATATGTCATGTCGATTCTCACGAGGTCTGCTCCCTCGAACCATTCGGGACCGTATGACGGATTCTGCAAGGGCAGAGTGAAATTCAGTCGCAAATGATTGAAGCTCACCGTGGGGAGGACAAAACGAGCCACACCGAAGGAATTGAAACTCATTTCGTCTCCTAGCAGCGCCTCCCCACGAGAGCGATTGCGCAAGACATACCATCGTTTTCGTGGTTGTTTAGACACCAACCTGTGGCGGGACTCCTTCAGTTCGATCCACATCATTGTCCCGTCAGGAGTTACCTTGAGAATTTCGGCGTGATCTGAACCCCGGCGGTACCGAGCCCCTGTTTCCATAGGTAACGGCACGATCTCAATCCGTTGAATTAGAAAATCTACCTCCGCCGAGAACCTGCCGTTGCTTGCCACGTCACTTTCATAGTCAGCTTGGGAAATCTCCAAAAACTTGGGATAGTACCCGGTTTCAAGTCTGTATTTGTTGGCCAATAGGCGCACACCCCCCAAGGCTTGTTCAAAAGCCTCGATTCGTCCGTCGTCCAATTTCGAGTCCCAATAGTCAAAATCCATGTCGTCTAGTACCCCATAACACTTAAAGTTGCGGGTACAGGCTCTTCAGCCTGATCCGTG
>JAPPLF010000086.1 GCA_028874215.1 Acidobacteriota bacterium | reverse complement strand
ATCTGATTTATAATCAGTGAATTACGTCGATTCCATTCTGGAAGTTCAGGCTAGGCGAGCAAGTGAGATTGCGTGTAGCATACAACTCATAGACGCATACCGTTTGGGTCAGGACGCAGGGTGCCGGCTGCGTCCCTTAAATGAGGAGAATGGGATGAGATTGAACTGCAAGGGAGCGCTGTCTCTCGCCGTTCCGGCATTGGTCATGTTGGCGGGCGGGTTTGCCGAGGCCAAGACAACTGCCGGCGAGGTCAAGGACGATGCAACCCTCGAGGCCTTCGTCTTGGGGGCGAAGGCGGAAATCGAGGCGATCACGGACGTCAACGAAGGAGCAAAGCTCAGGGAGAGGCTGAGAACGGAGGGCGACTGGAAGTCCGGATCGATGTTCCTCATCATCTTTCTCCCGACCGGAGAGCCGTTCATCCATGGGGACGATGTGACGGCTGAGAGGAAGAATCTACTGGAGGTCGAGGACGACAACGGTCTCAAGGTCGTCCAGGAACTCCTCGCGGCCGCTGCCGGAGGCGGCGGTTTCGTCAGGTACCACGACGGGGAGCCGAAGACGGCATACGCTGTCGCATACACCTCGGGGATCACCGGAAGAGGATTCGTGCTGGTCGGCGGCTACTCCCAGGATGTCTCCCATGTCCCCATCCTGATCCCGGATCTGCCTGAGCCGGCCGTCACCGCATCGCAGGTCGTGGACCGCGAGACACTCATCACCTTCGTCGAGGAAGCGGCCAGGGTGTACCGCGAAGCCGTCCTGTCCGAAGGCTACGCCACTCTTACCGGGATCAGAAACGCCTTCCGGTTGGAAGGAGGGGACTGGAAGTCAGGCTCCATCTACCTGTGGGTTGTGAGTGGCGGGGGCTTCATCCTGTTTCACGCAACCGAGCCGTTTCGCGAAGGCAGGCGCACGGACCTGACGAGGACGGACATCAACGGGGTGAGGTTCGCCGAGGAACTGATCGGAGGAGCGCGGGGCGAGGGTCGGAAGTTCCTGGAGTACTATTACGACGACCCCACCATCGAGGGAGACGAGGACACCGGTTCTTCGAAGCTGGGTTACGCGGTGAGCTTCCCGGTGCCCAACTCGCAGCAGAAGGCCGTCATCGGCTCCGGCATCTATCTGGGAAATCAGGTCGCGCTGGACTTCGCCCATTTCGGCAACGGGTCCGCCATCAGTTCCGATGTCGTGTTGGTGAACCTGGCCGCCACGCCAATCCGGCCTTTGGTCTACTTCTACGACAAGACGGGAGACCTCATCGATCCGGGATCGGTGGTGGACGTGGGCGGAAATCTGGACGCCACGGAGTACGGGGCAATCACGCTCCAGTCCGAATTGGAGTCCTTGGGAGAAGTCACGATTTCGACCAACGGCCGGGGAGAGACGGTGACCGGCTCGGTGAAAGTGATCTCCGAAGGTCCCGACAGTCCCATCGGCGGGGTCTTGCGCTTTGACATTCCCGGCGCCGGCGTGGCCGGGGTCGGAGCCGGTCGGCCGGTCCGGGACGCCCTCTTCCCGGCGCGCCGCCAAGACGGAGGCATCGACACCGGGGTGGCGCTCCGAAACCTGAGCGAGTCCGAGTTGACCTTGACCTGTCATCTGATGATGGGGGGCGAGGTGGTGGAGGAGAAGGAAGTCCCGCTGCCGGGCAACGGTCAGGACGCCATGTTCATCAGTGAGATGTTCGAATACGATACGTCCAACTTCACGGGATCGGTGCGTTGCGTGGCGCCGGGAATCACGCAGAGGTTTACGGGGGTCGCGGTGGAATTGGATTCCATGAACGGTATCTTCACCACGCTGCCGATGATTCCTCTGGACGCCGATATGCCTTCCGAGTAGGCAAGGGCGGTCGCCGTCGACATCTTCGCCACGGTAGGAGGGGGGACTTTCCTGTCCCCCCGTCTTCTTCTTTGTCGCTACGGGATTCGGTGAACCGGCGGTGTAGAGGGAAGACTATCGTCCGCCAATCCCCCCAGGTCGGCGACAGCAAAGTCGCCGCTTGAGAAAGAGGAGGGGCGAATTCCAATCGCCCATTCTTCGTCGCCAAGTTTTTCAGTCAGGAATTCGGCGATTGGAAAGTCGCCGCTCCAGTTCGGCGGTTAGGCTGAACTTCCAGCCAGTCTGACCGGTTTTTTCTCCTAAGTCATTGATTTCAGGCGTCTTGTCTCGAATTGTATTCCGTAGGGTGTACCCCTGTAAGTACTTGACTGTTGTTTCCTTTGGCCGTCCAGGTCTTCAAGGGCAACACCTCCGACCCGGCCACCGCGGGATCGGTGGTCGAGAAGCTGCGCCACCGCTTCGGGCTCTCCCGGGTGGTCCTGTTGGGGGACCGGGGGATGCTGACTCAGGCGCGGATCCGCGAGCAGGTCCAGCCCTCGGGACTGGAATGGATCACCGCTCTGAGGGGGCCGGCCATCCGTCAATTGGTGGAGTCCGGAGCCGTGCAGATGTCGCTGTTTGACGACGAGGATCCGGCTGGTGCGCCGCCATCCAACAGGAGTGACTGGACCCGGTAGGCAAGCGCAACTTAACGCCCGGGTGGAGAGTTGGGGGACAGGCTGTCTTCGCCGTTGGTCAACCACTCGATATCGAAATGGGCGAAAGTGATTTTTTCGTATGGCGTCTCATCACCGCGCTCATAAAGGCAGCCGATCGTCATGTCCGACAAAACGGTCAGGCACGAATAGGCTGAGGGACCCCCATGAAGTTGTTTGGCAACCGGCCAACTTTTTCCCTCGTCGTAGCTGAGACGAACGGTCATGTTTCGCCTTTCCCGGTCAGCAGGATTGGAGAACAAGATTCGATCTTTGGCGTAAAGGAGTCGGTCCGTGAATCCGAGCAGGCTGGCCTGGCAACGGGGCTCGATAAGGGTCGGGTCCATGCTGACCTCACGCCAACTCATGCCCCCGTCAATGCTTCTGGCGGTCTTTCGGTGATTTTCAAATTGACCACGCATGTTGATCAGCAGCGAACCGTCGGCCAACTCGACTAGCTGACTTTCATTTGTCTTCCCTTCCGCCTGCACCTCGCCGCCAATCCTCCACGTCTCTCCGTGGTCATCGCTGTACATCACGTGCGATCCGTAATAGTCGAGTCCGACAAGATAGTAGCGCGGGATGATCAATCTGCCGCTCCGCGTCTGTATCCCTACCCCCGGCCCGGGGGAACCGGCCTGCCATTCGGACTTCTTGACCATGGCGGTGACATCGATGGGCTTCGACCACGTCTGGCCGTTGTCTTCGCTCTTGACAGACCACAACATCACGGTGGGACCGTAGAGGCCGGGCCGGGCGTTCCGACTTCCGATACCCACCGGATAGTATCCGAAGAAGACCCGGATGGTTCCCGTGTGCCGGTCGACCACGGCACAGGAATCCGCAGCGGCTCCCTCTCCCACGTCCGCCAGCACCTTGAGCGCACCCCAGGACCGGCCGCCATCCATGCTGCGCTTCATGACTATATCGATGTTGTTGGGAGCATCACCCGTACGATTGACTCGAGCATCGCAGATCGCCAGCAGGCTTCCGTCGTTGGCTGTGACCAGCACGGGAATTCGGTATTCGGTCACCCCATCTTCACCCGCGACAAAGACATCCGTCTGTTCGAAGAGTTGGTCCTGAGCGGTCAGTGGTGCTGAGGCCCTTGCTGCAAGCACGAGGAACGCGATCGTGGCCAGACGCGGTGTTCGACTTGCCTTTGTTTTGGTCCGTGGGCTGAAGCCCACGGTTCTGTGGGATAGCGGCGACTCCTTCAGAGCCGCAAGCTTCAGCCTGCGGGCCCCGTGCACCTCTGGATTTTTCTTTTTCATCAAACGTTGCCTTCCTTAGTTGCCCACCGGAGGTAGATCCGACGGCAGCACGTACGTCCCCCGAATCCAGGAACAGCGATATAGATAGGGACCGGTGGCCGGCCAGGCGACTGCGGTATCGTCCGTGTAGTTCACCACGAAGATCCGTCCGTCCGGCAAAGTGGTCCATCCGGAGTATCCCTGGTCGATACCGAACACACTGGCCTCGATCTCGATCACATGATCGAGCTGATACTGGTCCGGGAATCCATCTCTTTCCGCCACCCAGGACGTTCGGTGCAGCTTGCCGTTGAGATCCGTAACGGTCGCCTCCACCCGCTTCCACAGGCTAAGACCCGTCACCTCGGGCACGATTTGCGGGGCAAACATCTGCATCCGCACCCACTCCGACGTCGGCAGGTAGACATCGGGCTGCGGATAGTTGCCAAAGGAGAGAAGAAGGGGGCTGGCGGGAGGTGGAGACCAGCTGTGCTTGAGGCGACGACTGTCGAGCTTGGAGGTTTCGAGCTGGAGTTTGTCGTCTATGAGAATTTCCACCTGTCCCCGGTCACTCGTCACACGATAGGTGTGGTACTGGCCAGGAGTAATCGCTGCCGAAATCGTCTCGTCCCCCACGAAATCGACGCGATCCGGAAAAATCCGCAATTGTCCAGCAAAGGGAATTGCGATGGTGGCCGCCTGACCCCGATTCTCTTTAACCAGGACTTCGGCCGTCAGCTCGATTCGGCCTTTCGGACCGTGTGGTGGTCGCAACAAGTACCTCGTGAACTGCCCGCTGCGCCCATCGCTGTCGATGTAAAGAGCTCCATCCTTGAGGCCCTTGCTGGAGCGATCGTTGAAGTGGATCCCGCCGATCTGAAAGCCGACCCTTTCCATGGGATCCTCCACCCAGGCCCGCAGTGCTGGACGGCCCATGTAGCTTCGGGTTGTCAGCATGATCCGCCCGTCGGGGAGAAAGTCTGCTTTCACGCGTCCTGATATTGGAATTGGCAAATCCTCGGGCTGAGACCAGGTCTTGCCCCCGTCCTGGGAGAATATGCGAAACGCGGGATAGCCATCCTCTCTGCTCTCTCGGGCGTAGATAACCAGTCGCCCGTCCGGTATCTCAAGGATGCTGACTTCGCTCCCGGAGTGGCCGCTTGCGGAGTAGGTGTCCAGTAAGGCACGAAGCTCCCAGCTTTGGCCCAGGTCGCTGGATCGGAACACCTGGAGCCTCTCCCGGGGACGATCTTCCGAATCCGTCTCTGAGCGGGGCACGAGATCGGAGCTGGCCAGGAACCAGGTCCCGTCGGAGGCTTCCAGGAGATGGCTCACAGCGTAGTGAGTCTCGAGTCCCAGTGTTCGCACGTCGAAGCTCCCGACGACGGTCCAGGTCTCGCCCTCGTCACGACTCCTTTTGATCTCGATGGTCGGGACTTTCTCACCACTGATGAAGAGAAGGGATCCGTCACGAAGGCGCTGAAGACGCTCATTGGTTCCATAGGAAGCCACCATCAGTCTTTCCGGTCCCCAGGTCTTGCCCAAGTCGTCGCTGATCCTGATGACCGACTTGCCGAGACCGCCGTGTCGGAATCCGTCGCAATAGGTTGCGAGGAGCCTGCCGGAAGAAGTCGCAACGACGTCGGCAAAACCTTGCCAGCGATTCTGGTCTCGCGAGATTGTCACGTGGCGGCCGGGACGTCGCCAAAGCGATCGCATGCTTTGAAGCCTGAAACCGGAATCCGGCTTGACGACCCGGTTTTTTTTCGCCTGAGGGTGAGGCCTCACGCTCTCTCCCGTCGCCCATGGCTCTCCACGGATCAGCAAACTCTCGATGTCGGTCGCCTGCGGAAACTGCTCGACACGCGCCTCATTGATCTCGGAAACCGGGCTGATCAGAGGCGCGTTTTCGACCAGCAGAAACCAATCATCGTCCCCGCGCCCGCTGCTGGACACATTCACTTGTCCGGCCCGAAGGTCGAGCTTGAGTTTGAAATCGTAAGGTGTTTGCGGACGGGCATAGCCCCCGAAATAATCGAGGCGCCCGTCGGAGGCCCAGGGAACCAGCTGCGACTGTTCTCCCGGCAAACCGCTACCGTCGCGAATTCCGAAACGTACCGCAGGGTAGAATACGCTGGCCCTCCTCTCTCCCACCGTGACGATCTGAGCGGCCTGCGGATGGCCGTCCTGGTGGGGAACGGGATTGGCAGGCGTCATCATGAAAGTCGCGTAGACATAGGCTTCACCTCGAACCCCTTCGACGTCCACCCGGTGCGTTCGGACGTCCAGAGCGTGTTCCAGCGACTTCCCGTGGCGGTACCGGAACGAGTGGGAGCCGGTCTGCTCGGACGTTTTCCTGGCAGACTCCTGAGCCTGGATCCCCAACCAGCCGCTCGCCAGCGCCGTGGCCAGTCCCAGATTGCGGATCCAGGCACCCCTGAATCGCTTCACTGCCGAACCTCCGTTCTCCTTCCTTGGAAAAGCATCAGAAGTAGGAAAAGACGAGTAGAAGGCTATCCCGCTTTATGGGTATCTGTATAGCAGACAGCGTAGCCGAAAGACCATTGGTCGCTCTGCCGGATCGGATTCGCGGCCTGAGGTGTAAAGTGCCAGGACATAGTTTACAAGTTGTGCCAATGTGGTTGCCCTCATTCGGCAAGTTGCAACAGCTTCCGGTGCACCTCCCGGACCCGTTTCCGGGTCCGCGCCCGATCCCTGCTGCTGTCGATGACGAAATCGGCGAACCGGACCTTCTCCCCGACGGGCATCTGGGAGTCGATTCTCGCCTGGGCTTCTTCTCTCGTCAGTCCTCCCCGGCCCAGGAGGCGCTCCAACTGCTGCTCGGGACGGCAGGAGACCACCACGACGCAGTCGTATTTCCGATAGGAGCCCGTCTCCACCATGAGCGCGGCGTCCACCATGGCGAGGACCGGCTCCGATGCAGCCTCCCGTTGCAACCGGGCCAACCGGCGGTCGAGTTCCTGGTGTATTCGCGGGTGCACGATACCGTTCAACCGCTGCCGCTGCTGTTCGTCCCCGAAGACGGCGGCGCCCAGCTTCGTGCGATCGATGGCGGAGTCGTCTCCCAGGATCCCGGTCCCGAAGTGTTCCACGATGTTCCGGTAGGCCGGCTCGCCGGGAAGGATGACCTGGTGGGCCACGTCGTCGGCATCGATGCAGCGGACTCCCAACCGGCGGAACTCGTTCAGGGCAAAGCTCTTGCCGCAGGCGATCCCGCCCGTGAGTCCGATCTTGAGCACGGGAAGATGATAGCAGCCTGGAGGACGCCACTCTTTTTTTTGCAACCGGACAGACCAAGATGCCGTCTAGTACACTACGGACAAGGAAAGGGGGGCGACTGGATTCGACGGGAGTAGTTGAGGTCGTGGATGCATGTCGAGGTGCCACCACCTCGTAAAACCGTGGCAAAAAACAACAAGTGCCAACGATGAGTTCGCACTCGCCGCGTAATTGACGCGGTCGTTCCGGCCTTCAGGCCCGCAGGGAGGTTCGGGGCGTCATTTCAGCGGGCTTGCCGGTTCCTTGCCCCTCCCTCGGCGGGGAACCGAGACCTCAATGAGGGACGATCCGGCTGGCGGCTTTTCCAGTTTCCATGCCAACTGGGTCGGATCGGGAAACTGGATAAGCATGTAGACTCTGCCGCCGAAGGCTTCCGGACGTGGGTTCGATTCCCACCGCCTCCACCAATTCCACATCCAATGCCGTCCAAATAATTCCATTTAAGTCTTATTTACCCGATATTTAGGGAACTTTTCTGCCTAGACCGATCCAGTAAGTTCCCTTGACAGCCGGGGGCATCTAGGGGCAATATTGGGGGCAGATCAGAAATCTTCTGAAGGAGTTGCCCCCAGATGCCCCTCACCGCCACGGCCATTCGTCATGCGAAACCCTCCGCGAAGACCCGAAAAATGTTCGACGGAGGCGGTCTGTACTTGGAATTAACTCCCCGTGGCGGCAAATGGTGGCGGCTGAAATACCGCTTCGGCGGCAAGGAGAAGAGGATCTCCTTGGGGGTCTATCCCGACGTGTCGCTGAAAGAAGCTCGGACTCGGCGCCATCAAGCCCGCCAGTTGTTGGCCCGAGACATCGATCCCAGCGAGCACCGCAAAGCACAGAAGGCCGCGAAGGCGCAACGGTCCGCCAACAGTTTCGAAGCCGTGGCTCTGGAGTGGTTCACCAAACATGCTCCAAACTGGGCCACGAGTCATGCCAACCGTGTCCTCAGCCGACTGGAGCGGGACATCTTTCCATGGATGGGCGGCCAGCCGATTGCCGGCATCACCGCCCCAGAATTGCTGGCGGTGGTGCGCCGGATCGAAAACCGGGGGGCTCTGGAGAGTGCCCACCGAACCCTTCGGATCTGCGGACAGGTGTTTCGCTATGCGGTGGCCACGGGAAGAGCCCAGCGTGACCCTGCGGGTGATTTGCGAGGCGCATTGCCGCCGGTCAAGAGAACCCACTTCGCCGCTCTGACCGAACCCCGGCAGGTTGGACCCTTGCTGCGGGTCTTGGACGGCTACCAAGGAACGCTGATCGTGCGCTGCGCCCTGCGCTTTGCGCCTCTCGTCTTCGTGCGGCCTGGGGAGTTGCGTCACGCCCAATGGTCGGACATCGACTTTGAGGCCGCCGAGTGGCGTTACACTGTCAGCAAGACCGAACTCCCGCATGTTGTTCCGCTTTCCCGTCAAGCGGTCGAGATCCTGCGCGAACTGCATCCCCTGACCGGGCAGGGACGCTATGTTTTCCCCAGTGTCCGCACTCCCAACGGTGGCCGGCCTATGAGCAACAATGCCGTTTTGGCCGCCCTGCGGCGGATGGGAATTGGCAAGGAGGAGATGACGGGCCATGGGTTTCGGGCGATGGCGAGAACGATCCTGGATGAGGTGCTGAGCTTTCGTCCCGACTTCATCGAGCACCAGTTGGCCCACGCGGTGCGGGATCCCAACGGACGAGCCTACAACCGCACGGCCTATCTGCCGGAACGGAGACAGATGATGCAGGAGTGGGCCGACTACCTCGATCAACTGAAGGCCGATGTCGTTCCGATGCAGCCAAAGCGACTGGTTTAAAACTGAGAAATTCACCTGAGCGGTGGTCTCTAGTGCCGGCTGGTTTCCCGTCGAAAAAACCCAAGACATCCAGAGATCGCCTGCAAGGGAAGGGAACCGGCGTTCAATCTCCTGTGCGGTCTGTGGCGAGCGGCTTTCAAAGAGTGCCCGGGGTGGGAGTCGAACCCACATGGAGGGAGAACCTCCACAGGATTTTAAGTCCCGCGCGTCTGCCGGTTTCGCCACCCGGGCATCTATCCACCCCTCCAACGGGGACCGGCGGACCGATCATATCCAGGAAGCGCGCCCGGAAGCCACGGCCGACGAATCCGTCTCCAGCCGCCAGGGAAGATCCCGGCAAGGGTTTTCTCCGGAGTGTATTCTCAATCCACGAGATCCTGGTTCCGGACCCGCACTCCCGGAAGAGGTGCGATCCTCATGCTCTGGCGCCGCCGAGTCCCACCCCCCGAACCCCGGCCGGTCCTGGAGACCTTCGTCCGGCGGGTCCTCGGGCAGCTCCGCAACCGCCGGTCCCCCTGGCAACAACACCAGCCCTCCGAGGACCGGATCTGGCCCGAGCGATTCCCTTCCCGCCAGCCCTACGACGGAGTCCAGGGATTGCACCTTCTCTGCCGGGCCGCCGAGCGGGGATATTCGGACCCCCGCTGGGGCACCCGGGACCGGATCGAAGCCGCCGGTGGCCGGATTTCCAAGGATCAGACTGGTGTCCTCCCCCTCCCGGCCCGGGATCTTGATTTCCAGCCGTCGGAGAGTCCCCCGGACCAGGACGGCTCCGAAGAGGGCTCGGCCGCTCTTTTCAACGTCGAGCAGACCGGGGGCCTGTTCCTCCCGCCGCGCGACAACCGGCCCCCGCCTTCCTGGGAGGTCTACGAACGGGTCGAGCGCCTGTTCGAAGCCAGCGGCGTCGGCCGCCGCCACGAACCCGGCGACCGGGCCTACTACCACCTGGGAGAGGACCGGATCGTCCTGCCGCCGCCCTCCCAGTTCGTCGGCTCCCAGCGCTATTACCAGACCCTTCTTCACGAACTCGGCCACGGGACCGGCCATCCGGACCGGTTGAACCGACCGGTCCTCGCCGCCGCGCTTCGGGACGGGACCGGCTCGACTGCTGCCGCCCGCGAAGAGCTCCGGGCCGAGATCGCGGCCCTGATGACCGGCGTCCGGATCGGCCTCGGCCACCGGCCCCGCAATGGGGAGTTCTACACCAAGCACTGGATCCAACTCCTGGAGTCCGATCCCCGGGAACTGGTCCGGGCCGCTGCCGACGCCTGGCGCATGAGCGAGGCCCTGCTCTCCGGCGCCCGCGAGATCAAGGAGCGGACCACCGAGCCGTCCTCGGTCCGTTCCGACGTCCGGGAGGCGCCACGGATCCGTCTCCGCCAGATTGCCCCGGTGCTCGCCTCCCCTCCGCTCCCCGCTCTGGAACCGCCCCGTCCGGCGCCGGGCTCCGACGTGCTGGAGCGCTTCGGCTGGCACGGACCCGAGGCCGAATGGATCGCCCTGGTCTGCCGCCACGGCGGCTGGTTCACCCGCGCCCAGTTCTGCGCCCATTTCCGCTGCCGGAGAAACCGCGCCCTGCGCTTCGTCCGCCTCCTCCTCAGACGCCGCCACGGTGTCGAGGAGGACCTCGACGGACTGCCCACCACCACGCGACTCGTCCGCATCGCCGCCAAGGCCCTGTACCGGGCGCTGGGACTGGAGCGCGTCCCCCACCCCCGGTCTTCCGCCTGGGTCCGGTTCCGCCGCCTGCTCTCGCTCGATTACGTCCTCGATCACCCCCAGCGGCGGTGGCTTCCCACCGGGCGGGAGAAGGCTTCGGCGCTGGAGGCGCTAGGCCTTTCCAGGCGGCTGTTCCCGTGCCGCCACTATGCCGGCCATGCCCAGGGACGGAGCCGGTACTTCCCCCGCATGCTCCCCCTGGCCCTGAAGGAGGACCGGGCGACCTTCGTCTACGTCGATCCCGGCCGGGACACCGACTCGGAGCTGCTCTCGTGGGGGGCGGAGCACGCCCGGCTCTGGGCCGCGCTGCGCGCACAAGACCATCCGGTGCACGTGGTCGCGGTGGCCCGCGACGACCTCCGGCGGGAGCGGGCCGAAAAGGTCCTGCGGCGCTGGTCCCGCCCGGGGCCCGAGGCCGAGTTCCAGCCCCTGTTCCCCGAGGAGGAGCAAATCATCCGCCGCATCGAGCAAGCCGCTCTCGCCAACGACCAGGAATACCTCGCCCGCTACGGCGGCTTTGTGAACGCCATGGACCACCGCCAGGCGTTGCTGGAGCGAGCCACCGCCCCCATCCCCAAAAACCGCATCCGCATCGACCGGGGCCGGACCTGGCTCTCGGTCCGGATTCCAGCGGAACCGGGGGGAGGGTTGTAGAGCGTCTGAGGGGCCGCGCGCGCCCGGTCCCGGGTGGAACCTGTGGACGTCGTGGATCCACGGGCTGCAAGGAGCACGGAAAGTCCCATTGACGGCAATGTGGCGGACCGCTCCCGGGCCGTGTTCCACCTCCGCCGGGCCTGTCCGGCGAAGTCCCGGGATGTGAAACGCACATGGGGGGGTGTGTTCCACTCTCGGAGCGGCGATTGTTACAAGCCCCCTTTCTGCCAACCTGTTGAACTCCTTCGGTTTGTCCCCGTCCTCCCGGAGGAGGCGCGCCCGGACGGGGAGTCCGGGGAGGAGAAGTGAGCGACCCCCCTGTTTTCGTGCCTCGCACGTCACGCAAGCGCTGCCAGTGTTCCACTCCGTTGGACACCGGCGCGGCATGCGCGGGGGGGGTCGCTCACTTCTTCATTGATCCCTGCGGGAAGGCAAACTGACCACCCAATGAAATGGCCGAATGCAGTCGGAATTCCAGGTGGCCGGTTCGTGGCCGGGAGATCACTACGGCTGAGTTGATCGTTAATGCCGCTCCGTCTTGGGAACCTACAGTAGGTCTGGGTTATCGTTCATCACAGTGGTTCGCGTATAACTTCAGATATACAATTGTGAACGGGAAAACAGTGCATCGAAGGGGAGTGCGGTGGAAGTTCCGAAACCCTCCAGACAGCCGGACCAGCTTCGAACGGAGATCGCGCGGCACTTGGTGCTGTCAATCGATAGCACACTCTCGCGACGCGCAGAATCACGAGCAACACCTCCATCGCGAACAGTCAGCGTGATGACGGCGACTCACTCCCAAGTCCTCGCAGCATCCCACATCACTCGGCTGAGCACGGCAATGCTCCCACCCCTGATCCAGACCGTGACCAGGCGATGGGCACCGCCCTTTGTAGGGCGGTCGGAGTCGGTGCGGTGATCCAAACTGCCTGCTCCAGTGTTATCTTGCGATTTTCGTAATGAGTGTTGCAGATGTCCAGCGGACTCCAGAGTGACCGATGAACGCCGTAGAGATTGAAGAGGCAGTCTCCCGCCTCGCGGAGAAGCCTTTCGACCCAGAGGAGTTTCCCTTCGCCTTCTTGGAGGCGTTCGGAAACAAGAAGACGACCATCAAGCGGCTCCGCGCCGGCACGACGAATCGGTCCGACATCGGCGGGGTTCTCCAACGCAACAACATCCACATCCAAGTCGCCTCCGAGGGCGATGCTGCGGCCGTGCTGGCCGCCCTGAAGGCAAGTCCGGAGACCGCCCGAGCCAAGGCGAAATTCGTGTTGGCGACCGACGTGCGAGAGGTGCACGCCGAGGAGCTGGGAAGCGGCGACATCCTGGTCTGCGATCACTCGGACTTGCCTGATCACTTCGGCTTCTTCCTCCCGCTTGCGGGAATTACGACCGTCAAGCAGATCCGAGAGAGCGCGTTCGACATCAGGGCGACGGGTCGGCTGAATCGACTCTATGTCGAGCTTCTGAAGGAGAACCCCGAGTGGGAGGCACCGGACCGCCGCCATGAAATGAATCACTTCATGGCGCGGCTCATCTTCTGCTTCTTCGCCGAGGACACCGACATCTTTCTCAGCCAAGCGAGGTTTACACGCACAATCGACCAGATGACCATGGCCGATGGATCCGACACCGCTGAGATGATCGATCAACTTTTCCGTGCGATGAATACCCCCGTTGAGGATCGGGCAGGGTCCGGCCTCCCCCGCTGGGCAGCGGTGTTTCCCCTTGTGAACGGCGGGCTCTTCGCGGACGCGGCGGAGGCTCCGCGCTTCAGCCGGATCGCACGCTCCTATCTCCTTCACATCGGGAGTCTCGACTGGAAGAAGATCAATCCGGACATCTTCGGATCGATGGTCCAAGCGGTCGCCGTCAAGGAAGAACGCGGCAACCTGGGCATGCACTACACGAGTGTGCCGAACATCTTGAAGGTGCTAAATCCGCTCTTCCTCGACGATCTACGCGCCAGACTGGAGGAGGCGGGGGACAACGGGCGCAAGCTCCTCAATCTCAGAAACCGCATGGCGCGGATTCGGGTTTTCGACCCGGCCTGTGGTTCCGGAAACTTCCTCGTGATCGCCTACAAGCAGATGCGGGCTATCGAGGCGGAGATCAACCGCCGACGAGGAGAGCGTGAGCGCAAATCCAATATCCCGATCAGCAACTTTCGCGGGATCGAGATAGCCGACTTCCCTGCCGAGATCGCCCGTCTCGCTCTTGTCATCGCCGAGTATCAGTGCAACGTCAACTACCTCGGACAACGGGAGGCGGTGGCCGAGGTCCTGCCGCTCGACAAGGACAACTGGATCACCTGTGCCAACGCCCTGCGCGTCGACTGGAGGCGGGTCTGCCCGCCCTCCGGAACTGGGGTCAAACTCGTCTCCGACGATCTATTCCGCACGCCGCTGGATCAATTCGAATTCGACTTTGAGAACGAAGGCGGGGAGACATACATCTGCGGGAACCCGCCCTATTTGGGGAGCACATGGCAGTCCACGGCCCAGAAGGGGGACTTGAAGCACGTCTTCATGCACCGGGTGAAGCAATGGAAGTCGCTCGACTACGTTGCCGGTTGGTTCATCAAGGCGGCTGACTACATGCAGACGACGCCAGGCGTATCGGCGTTCGTGACGACGAATTCGCTAAATCAGGGACAGCAGGCAGCAATCCTCTGGCCGGCAATCTTCGCCGCCGGGCAGGAGATCGCCTTCGCCCACACCAGCTTCAAGTGGGCCAACTTGGCGAAACACAATGCGGGCGTGACCGTGGCCATCGTCGGGCTGTCTAACCATCCGGGTCAGAACCGGAGACTCTTTTCTACAGGCCGAGACGGCGGGACAGTCCGGCGAGAGGCTGCCTCGATCAATGCCTACCTGGTCGCCGGTCCGAATGTGGTGGTGAGGGCGGCTCGGAAATCTCTGAACGGCTTGGCCAAGATGAGCTATGGGAACAAACCTGTCGATGGTGGACACCTCTTCCTCACCCGCGACGAGGTAACGGAACTCGGGCTCACCAAGGAACAACAAGCCCGATTCGTCCGACGTATCTATGGGTCGAGAGAGTTCATACGCGGTGAATCGCGTTACTGCCTGTGGATCGAGGACACCGTTCTGGAGGAAGCGCGGGCGATTCCGTCCATCCGAAATCGAATCGAGGCCGTCCGTCAGATGCGGCTTGAGAGCAAGAAGAGGCCCACGCGTGTGGCTGCGGAGCGGGCGCACAGGTTCGGAGAGGTCCGCCAGTCCGGATCGGAGTCCTCCATCATCGTTCCACGACACTCGTCGGAGAACCGGAGCCATCTCCCCGTGGGATATCTGGCGCCGGGTACCATCGTGGCCGACTCCGCGTCTGCCGTCTACGATGCCCCTCTTTGGCATTTGGCTCTGATCGCGTCTCGACTGCACCTAGTCTGGATCGGCACAGTGTGCGGGAAACTGAAGACCGACTTCCGTTACTCCAACACGCTCGGCTGGAACACCTTCCCGGTGCCGATTCTCACCACGAAGAACCGGGCGGATCTGACAGCTTGCGCTGAGAACATTCTTCTGGCGCGGGAAGCGTACTTTCCCGAGACGATCTCCGATCTCTACGCTCCTGGTCGGATGCCGGAGAATCTCCGCGCCGCTCACGACCGAAACGACGAAGTGTTGGAGCGTATCTACATCGGTCGGCGTTTCCGGAACGACACGGAGCGTTTGGAGAAGCTCTTCGATCTGTACACCAAGATGACAGCCTCAGAGACGGTTGCTTGACTGGGTCGGGTTGACCAAGGCACACCTGAATGACAGCTTATATCGCGATTGCGACACAGGAGGTGTTCGGATGATGACGCATAGTTCCATGCTCCAACTAATAGCCACCAAGGCTCCGCTCGGTCCCGAACGGAGGGACCATGCCCTGAGAGGCGCACGGGCGAATCACCGCGATTGCCATATCGGCGGGGGCTTCGATCTTTTCTATCAAGTTGGTGATGCGCCGAACCCGGGGGTTTCGATCAACTTCGTCCGTGTTGGCACTCACGTGGAGTTATTCGGATGACCTCCGCCAAGGGAATCCCCTCGTTATCCGTTCACTACGCACAGACGGGACGCACTACACGGTCCAACGAGTTCGGGATGCGACCAATGCAGGAGAGGGCGTGGGAAAAGCGGGGCGAGCAGTATCTTTTAGTCAAATCGCCGCCAGCCTCGGGGAAGAGCCGGGCGCTCATGTTCATCGCGCTCGACAAGCTAGCGAACCAGGGGCTCAGTCAGGCGATCATCGTAGTTCCAGAGAAGACCATCGGTGCGAGCTTCGCGGACGTGCCGCTCAGTGATTTCGGTTTCTGGGCCGACTGGACCGTGCGGCCAAGATGGAATCTCTGTTCTGCACCCGGCACGGACGGTGGGAAGGTCAAGTCATTGAAGGTGTTCCTGGGGAGCGACGACCAAGTGCTCGTGTGCACGCACGCGACTTTCCGGTTCGCCATGGACCGATTCGGGGCGGAAGCCTTTGACAATCGGCTGATTGCGGTGGACGAGTTCCATCACGCTTCCGCCAACCCGGACAATAAGCTCGGCGCCCACGTTGGCCAACTCATGGCGCGGGACAAGGTCCATATCGTAGCGATGACGGGCTCCTACTTCCGGGGCGATGCCGAGCCCGTGCTGATGCCCGAGGACGAGGAGCGGTTCCAGACCGTCACCTACACCTATTACGAGCAGCTGAGCGGCTACGAGCATCTGAAGCGCCTCGACATAGGCTATTTCTTCTATACCGGTAGCTACGCGGACGACATCCTGAAGGTGCTCGACCCTGCCGAGAAGACGATCATCCACATCCCAAGCGTCAACGCGCGCGAGAGCACCAAGGACAAGATTCGGGAGGTGGAGCATATCCTCGAGGAGCTTGGCGAGTGGACAGGGGCGGATCCTGAGACGGGATTCCAGCTGGTCAAGGCCGCCGATGGGCGGGAGCTGCGGATCGCCGACTTGGTAGACGACAACCCCGCCCGGCGGGACCGGGTCGCCGCCGCCCTCAGGGATGCCAGATCGAACAATGACCGAGACCACGTGGACATCATCATCGCCCTCGGGATGGCGAAGGAAGGCTTCGACTGGATCTGGTGTGACCACGCACTGACCATCGGATACAGGTCAAGCCTGACCGAGATCGTACAGATCATCGGTCGCGCGACGCGCGATGCGCCGGGGAAGGCCCAGACCCGTTTCACGAATCTGATCGCGGAGCCGGACGCTTCCGAGGAGGCCGTGACAGAAGCCGTCAACGACACCCTCAAGGCCATAGCGGCGAGCCTTCTTATGGAGCAGGTGCTCGCTCCGCGCTTCAATTTCACGGCGAAGACGGAGGCAAGCGGGCCGGTCGACGGGCTCGACTACGGGGAGGAGGGCTACGACCCGAATCGAAGCAATGCGGGGGTCAACGACGAGACCGGTGAGATCACGATCGAGATCAAGGGGATAGTGGAGCCAAAGACAGATGAGGCCGCTCGCATTTGCCGGGAGGACCTCGACGAAGTGATCGCCGCGTTCATGCAAGACAAGGTCGCTGTTGAGCGCGGCCTGTTCGACAGGGAATTGGTGCCCGAGGAATTGACCCAGGTGCGAATGGGAAAAATCGTCAAGGAGAAGTTCCCGGAACTCGACGAAGGAGACCAGGAAGCGGTTCGCGAGCATGCGGTCGCTGCGCTGAACCTGCACCAAGTGGCCAAGCAGGCCGTCTCGGTAGAGCAGGAAGACAGCGAGGATAACGAAACGAGTGTCCGTAACACGGCCCTGATCGACGGAGTGCGGAGATTCATGGACGTGCGCGACCTCGATATCGACCTGATCGACCGAATCAATCCGTTCGGTGCGGCCTATGCGATCCTCGCGAAGGCGATGAACGAAAGCAGCCTCAAGCAGGTGCATGCTGTGATCACGGCAAAGAAGGTCCAGATCACACCCGACGAGGCTCGCGATCTTGCGAGGCGTGCCCGGCGATTCAAGCAGGAACGCGGTCGACTGCCGTCCATCACCGCGGCAGATCCTTGGGAGAAACGCATGGCCGAGGGCATCGCCGTATTGGTCCGCATGAGCGCGGAGGCCGACCGTGCCTAAGGGTTTCACCGAACAGGACGCTGCCCTTCTTGACGAACTCGGAGTTGAGGTCGCACCCAAGAAGGTGTTCCGCCGCACGGTCCGCGAAGGTCGGATAATCGCGGGTTTCGAGGAAATCCAGCGGTTTATGGATCTAAATGGCCGGGCTCCCGACCGGGCCGCGAGCCGCGATACCTTCGAACGACTCTACGCAGTGCGGCTGGATCGCATCGTCGAGTCGGAGGAGTGCCGGAAGGTCCTCACACGGCTAGATCGGCATGGCTTGCTGAGGGAAGGTGCCGGAAGCGGGGACAAGGCTCCGGACACTTTGGATGACGATGCACTGCTCAGCGAACTCGGAATCGAAGCGGCAGCGACCGGTATAACCGAGCTGCGCCATGTTCGGTCGAGCGCCGAAAAGCGGGTGGCTGAGGAAATCGCAAGTCGCACGAAGTGCCGGGATTACGAACAGTTCCGGCCGCTCTTTGAGCAAGCCCAAAGGGAGATCGAGGAGGGTATTCGAATAACACGACCCTTCGAGCGGAAGGCCGAGATCGAACCCGGTAGGTTCTTCGTAGTGGGGGGACAGAAGGCGTACGTCGCATCGATGGGGCGAGTCTTCACCCAGAAGTACGGTGACAAGGACGCTCGCCTCCGCGTGATATTCGACAACGGGACCGAGAGCAACCTGCTCCGCCGCTCCCTCCAGCGGGCGCTCCACAAGGACCCGGCGGGTCGGCGGATCACCGAGCCGACGGCAGGACCGCTTTTCGACCGTCACGCCGAGGAGGGCGACCAAGCGAGCGGCACGATCTATGTGCTGCGGAGCAAGTCCGATCTTCCTCGAATCGCAGAACATCGACAACTGATCCACAAGATCGGCGTCACCAGCGGCGAGGTTCAGGAGCGCATCGCAGGCGCGCGGCTCCAACCGACCTTCCTCATGGCGGATGTCGAAATCGTTGCCGCCTACCAACTATTCAACATCGACCGCAGCAAGCTGGAACGCCTCGTCCATCGCTTCTTCGACCCTGCGCGGCTTGACATCGAGATCAAGGATCGCTTCGGCAACCCCGTGCGCCCACGAGAATGGTTCCTTGTTCCTCTCGCCGCAATCGACGATGCCGTGGAGAAGATCAGGGACGGAACTATCACCCTCTACAGATATGACGCCAATGCAGCGTCCTTGGTCGTTAGGACGACTGGATGCGAATAAGGTGCGTCCGCTTAAGGAGTGCTTATAGACTAGACGTGACAGTGCCAGACAAGCAGTATATACTCAACACATGAAACGTTTTATTATCGTGTTGTTAACTGCCGTATTTGGTGGTGGGCTAACGATACTTATGGAACAAACACTCATGCCAACAAATTTACGTTGGCTGTTAATACTTCTAACGATTTTTTCGGGATCTGCTCACCTGATCAGCCATCTGAGAATCAGGTGTTCGCCTTGCGACGTTTCAGATAGCGCCACTCGTCCTTCGGCTTCGGCTTGCCCATGAACATGGTCTGGGCAATCTCCTCTGCCGTGGCGTTGGGAATGCTGATGAGCTCGTCGTACTTGGAGGTTCGAGACTTGCGGCTCGGTTTTCGGTTGCTCATGCCGCGGGGTGCCTTCTCGCCGGCTGGCTCGCGTGAAGCTGGGAGCAGCCCGTGGAAGCTCAACGCGATCGCAGATCTGCAACGGGCAATCGACCAACGATAACGGGGGGACGGCAACCCTCACCTACACGCCTCATAACTCCCACGGAAACCGAAGTTCTCCCCACCGTTGACTGTGTGTTCGTCATTCCGGACCTGTCGGTGGACAGGAAGCGGGTGCTGCTCGATGAGTGCACCGGGGACAGCTGGCTGTTCGACAACGGCTGGGATAATGATGCCGGCACCCACGGTGCCTACGTCCGGGATCCGTCTTGGAAAGCGATCGATCGGGAATGACCATGAATCGGCTACCGCCGTTCGTCCTGAAGTTCATGATGGTGGTGTTCATGCTCAGCTTTGCGTGGGGATCCGGCTGCATCGCTCACGGTCTGTTCCGGCATTTCGGCATCCCGATACCGCTCTCGTTCCTCGTCCTAGTACTCATGAACGGATCATTTTTCGGAATCCTTCTCAACTCCAGCAGGGACCAGCTGATCAATTGACGGAAACACCACGAAGATATATATTGTTGGAGGAGGGCTCGGGAGGGGCCAGGCGAGAAGTAAATGTCACCTGCTTCCCGGTCTGGGCTGAGTGGCGACTGAAGAACATTTCACTCGTCACTCCACGCTACCGGCCCCTCCTTTCCAAGAATCTACACCACCGGACTGTGGACCGCAAGACAGAAAAAGAAAGGCAGGTTAAATATGCAGGGTTTCCAACCCGAATTGAAGGTAGAAAGTTTTGTTAGTGATGAGAAAATGCGATTGGTGGGAGTCAATATAGGTATTACTTACGGAGAAGATGAACTAAAACATCCGTTGTTCCTCGATATATTCCTGACTCTGGAGGAAGCAATTGATTGGGCAAAAACACTTACGGATGCTGCTAATAGGCTTTCTGAAACAACCTCTAAAAGGGATATGACTACTTAAAACGGAACCACATCAACCCTGCATATAGGAGGATGATATGGCGTACAACCTTTTCATCGCATACGATCTGTATCAACCTGGACAAAACTACGAGGCGGTCAGGACAGCGATCAAAGACTTGGGAAGATGGTATCAGTTTCAGATGTCTCTATTCTACGTTCACACCCAAAAGACTCCCCAGCAAGCCTTTGCAATTGTTGGGTCGGTCATGGACTCCAATGATCGACTCTGCGTGATCAACGCTTATGGGGGGGTCGTCTCCAATTGGGATCGTCCTCCCATCGACGAGATAAATTCCATTTGGCATCAGCCGTAAGGCGAATGTGTCCGGCCTGTCTTCACCGATCTGATTTTACATGTGACTCTCCTTTCAGGAACAATTGTCCTGTCAGGAGGGATTGGTTGGGGGTGAGAGCTTAACCAGTTTCCCTTCAGCGAATTGGTGTAAAACTATCCTGCCAGATCCCGGTAGGTCAATCGCTTTCCGTCCATGCCTCGGACGATCTCGCCCATTGCCTCGAGGGTGGAGAGTCGCCGCTGGTTCAGCCGACCTGTGAACTCGTTCAGATAAGCCTGCAAGTGCGTGTGGTACACCCAATGCCACGTTCCCCAGTAGGCCCGCTTGAACAGAGTCCAGAGCGACTCAATTCCATTCGTCGTCACGTCTCCATCAACGTACTGCCCGGCTGAATCGTTCAACGCGGCGTGGTTCGGCATGGACTCGTAGGCTGGCGACGGACGGTGATTCTACGGTTCCGCTAAAATAGGTTTAGAGGTTCTTTCCACTCGCAACGGTATGCGAGCCAGTTGTCGAGACGCAATTCAACTGTATAGTTCAGTATAGGTTTCGGCAATTGGTATGATATGCTGCCATCCGCCTCGAATTGTTTCTCCCGGCCTCGTAATACTTTTCCAGTACCGCGGTCTTTTACAACGACTGTTAGATCGAACGGCCCCGGAGTGGTTGTATTACGGTTAAAGTTGAATCGGAACTGGGTCTTATCAAGTGTGACCTGATCTACATATGTCCACTTGGAGAAGAACAGGTCATACTTTTTTCCATGAAATATCCGGTTGGCCCATTTATCTCGCTGAGTGTTGCTGAGAAGTGCAATCAAGGTTTCTTTCTCCGCCTCGGACCGGCACCAAATATACCGAAGTGATTCCAAGTCTAGCTGTCCAGGTACAATCACTTCAGCGTGCCTGAGGGCTATAATCTCCCGCTTCTCGCCTTCTCCTAGCCACGAGTTATGATAGATCTTGTTGAAGGGCAATTTCTCGAAAAAGGATGCTCTCTTTCCAACACGTCCGGGTTTAAATCCTGCCAAGGATCCACGCGAGAATCGGGTGCTTTCGCGGGTTAGGATGTCTCTTGAGTCGAAGAGTAGAAACACCGGAACAGGGCAATGAGCCTCATAAACGACAGCGTCCCGAGGTCGAATTCCCTCGTTTGAGTACTGAGTAGGCGTCTTGGGACGAAAATACAGTCGAGCGTATTTTTGATAAACAGTTGAAGTATTGGCTAATACGCTTGAGCTGGCACTATCTGACGTGAGTAGTCCACGATCTATCACCTTATTTCGGCTATAAAGAATTCCACTTTCCAGGATCGAGATCGCATTCTCCAGTGTTGTATAATGAAACACAAAATTCGGCCACCATGAACGCGCATCGTACTTATATCTACTAACGAGATCATCTAACTTAGCGACTATCCTTCGACGATTGTGCTTGCGCGTGTGAGGCACAGCTAGCGCCCTAAAGATTCACGCTGATGCGATTATTGAACAAACCCACCGGCCTGATCTGTGGAATGTACTGCAAGCCGATAGTCTCGGTGCCGTTCCGCAGACGCCTGTACGATTCTGAGATGTTCGCTGCCTTTACATAGTTAAGATCGGCAAAAATTGGCATCAGGTAGTAAGCTTTGCGGGACAGTCCGGATGGGGCAATCTGTCGAGATGTAAAACCGTAGGACCTCAGCTGTTGCCAAAAATCGGAGAGATCCGCGGCATCAACAAATGCTGCCCTACCACGGGATCTTATCAAGATTCCTTTCGGTTCCTCGGAAGCTGAGGCTTGGAACTTGTTGTTCTTTCCAGCAAGGGTCTGAAACTCCGTCTTCTTTTCAAGCAAATGTAGGAGATCTAGCCACACTTCAGAAAATGGAAGATGTTCAGGTTCTGAACGGAGCCATCTCTCCATTGATGCAACATTGCGATGTTCAGGAATTGGCTCCTTGCTAGGCGCGTACAAGTACACAAAAACGTTAATTGGGAGGTTCTTCAGGTATCTCTTGAAGATTGGCTCCACTTGAGTGGGCCAATCTAGTTCCCCGTTCCCGCATCCGAGCAAGGGCATGGCTAAGTCGTAGATCCCCAAATCAAGGTAGTTCGACACGAGTTTCTGTAATCCATGCTCAATATATTCAGGACGGGATGGACTCCTCCAGTGTTTCTTGGTAGGGAAGTTAAGTACCCATTTATTGTCAGTTTTGTACAGAAACAGATTGCCAATATCGAACTTCTTTTGTTCGCAGAGGTCACGATATTGTCGATACATGTCGGGAAAGAGTCGCTTAAACTCCTTAGCGACGCCTTTGCCCATCACCCCCACAGTATTGACCGTATTCACTAAGACATGCGCTGGTGACCTAAACAGACTCCCTCTAACATAGGTGATCATGCGTTTCGCCTGCTTTCTGATTTTCGAACAAAGGCTATCTATAAACCTTAGCTGTCAACAAAGGAAAAAATACTTCCCGTGAAGGATGCGTGGCACTCGTTATGTCCGTGTCCCGATTGTTCAGCTCCGAATTCGGCATCCACGGGCAACGCCCTACGAGGTCAATGAACGATTTGGGTGGATCCCACGGAGACACAGTCCTCGGTGCGTTGCCAATGCAACTTTGCCGATGCAAGCCGGACGAACATGGGTGCGACGAAGGTAAGAATGTCCCGAGTATCAATTGAGTTGCGTCCGGTAACTTCGGACGCTCGCCCTTGACAATGCGCCAAGGTCTAGGTACTTGGGTTGGAGGTGCCGCAAAAGTCCAGTACCGAATAAAAGATCACCTCCTCCTCGTGCTCAAGTGGACGAGCCAAATCGTTAGGAAGAAGGCCTCCTTGGCCGCCACCCTCCCGGAATCTGTACCGCCCAGACGGATCTTACCGCACTTCCCAGACAAATCTCCATGAGAAAGCAGGTGGTGTCCTAGTTTGAAAATGGCCTCTGGTATGATCTGTAGTTGGACGAGGAGGCCGGTATGATCGAAGCGGCAGTCAGGGATTTCCGAGCCGCTGCTTTTTAGCTGATTTCCCTTGGCAGGTGTAGTCCAATTTGCCCCGGGTGGCGGAAAATGCTGTCGGCTGGGTAGGATGCCTGACAGGTTGAGGCCAGCAGTGACATTTCAATACCTGGGGGCATCTGTGGGGGCAACCTGAATGGGTCAGAGATACCTATTCCCATAAAATCAGTCACTTATGGTGTGCGTTTGGTTTCCACCGCCTCCACCATTTTTCGAGACCCAGCTCGCCTCTCCGGGAAGGCGTCCCATCTCTCTCGCGGAGGGGACAGTCACCATTTCTTTCTCCCGGGCGGGAAGCCGATCAAAACTCAAGCCAGCCTTGATTCAACGCCAGCACAAGCAACCCCGCTGCCGGTGAGATGACGGCCAGGGCCAATCCGCAAATCCACAGCCACGAGGTGGTGAATGGTCCGGGACGGATTCGCTCGTCCACGGCACGGTACCTCAAATAGAGCGTTCCCAGACCAAACACGGGATAGAGCACGACTGCCACAAATCCCGAAATGATCAACATCAGCGGAGGGTTTTGCAGCAGGCAATACGTCACCGTTCCCATCGTGAGGCCGAAAACGATGTAGAAGCGCGTGAAGCGCAGGCGCGCCCCGTAGTCGCGCGCGTCAATCACTCCCATCACGCAAAGAGCATCCGACACCAATCGTGAACTCCCAGCCGTGCCGGAATAGGTCGTCGAGAACAGCACCACGAACCCGCCGACCACGAAGAGCGTGGCCGCCCACGGGCCCAACGACTCCGTGAAAATGTGTTGCAGCACACCGAGCGTCTCTTTACCCGCCGGATCGAGCTCCGGATACAAAATCGCCGCACCGAGCAAGTAGAAACAGACGGTGCTGATGGTGAACACGGCCATGGTGAGCAGCACGTCGGTATACATGACGCGTATCCACCCGCGCGCCCGCTGCGTCCACTGGTCTCCGGGTTGATTCGCGCCGGTGTGTCGCGCGTAGCCTTTCTCGACGCACCAGTAGGTGTAGTGCATCATCTCCCAAGTGCCGATCCCCGTCCCCGCGTACATGCCCAGTGCGGTCAACACGATCATCGTCAGCGTCACGTCCATTCCCAGAAACTCGGGAAACGAAAACTGGAATCCGTGGCGAATTTGCTCGAACGTGATGGCGTTGTCCGTCCAGTAGAGCAGCGCCGTGCAGAGAAACGTGATCAGTGTGAAAACCAGAACCAATGCCAGCGATACTCGTTCCAGCATCTTGTAACGGCCCACCAGCAACAGCGCCCCGCAAACCACGGCGACGCCGGCAGTCCACAGCTTGGCGTCGGTGGTTCCCAGGACGTTTTCAAAACCCAGCGCCAGCGCCTGGCCTGCCCCGCCCATCACCGCGCCGACGTTGATGAACATGACCAATTGACAAGCAAGGTACAGCCACAGGAACCACCCCAACATCGGCCGGCTTTGGGCATCCGGCGTTTGCGCCATCTCGCGTTGCCGGCTTCGCATCGCGAGCAACAACGCAGCCGCAATCCAAATGGACAGCACGCCGGCGGCCAATCCGCCCGCACCGATCCCGGCAGCCTGATCCCACGACCAGAGGCCCAGGCCGAGGTATGTGCTGACCACGACAATCAACAACCACTCCAGGCAAAGCCAACCCGGCCGCCGTCCGCGTGGTCCGGGCAGCTTGTTGAACATCACCAAGATCGTCTCGCCGCTGGAAATCACATGGCGTCCCAGTTCGGCTTGGACAACGGTCTTGATGACGCATGAGAGCAGCACAAACCACAAGAGTGCAAAACCAGCTTGTGCGCCGAGCTTGGTCGTCATGATCAACTCGCCGGAACCGACGATCGAGCCGACCAGGATCAGTCCGGGTCCCAAGTACCGCAGTGTCGTCCCGATGCCTTGCGGTGGTTCACGAAACGTATGCGCATCGCGCGCGTACAGATCGGCCGGGTCATTCGTTTCGTGCTGTTTGCGCGACGATGGTTTGGCGTTCATGACGGACTCGGTTGATGGAACGAGCCGGCCATTCTTTGCTGCATGACACCAGTTGCGCGAATTCGGGTGATCCTCACGATGGCACCCGCAGTTTACATTCCCGGCGCGTGGAAGATTCAGCACTCTTCAATGACCTTGGATGTGAGAAGGGGACAGTCACCTTTTCTTCCTTTCTTCGGGCACGACTCGGGTCAGGTCGCCGTCAGAACCGCAACAACTTGTTGATCTTGATGACCAGGCCGCGGTTCCGCAGGTCCCAGCCCCGGTCGGGACGCAAGCCGCCGGTGACGTCGCGGTCGTCGGTGTAGACGATGAAGAGCTCGCTGCCCGGGCTGTACTCCCACCGCAGGCGCAGGTTGCTGCTGAAGGAGTTGCTGGCCGAGTTGTACTGGATGAGCCCGCTGAAGAACATGCGGGGGTTGAACGCGTAGTTGACCCGCGTCACCGCCAGGTTCGTCTGGAACGCCCCGTACGGCGTTTCGATCCAGTTGAAGGACACGGTCGGCTCCACCGACATCTGCGGCAGCACCGCGATGCGGCCCTGCGTGAGCTCCAACGTCGTCAGGTCCCCGCCGAAGTAGGCGCCCCGTCTCACCGCCACCGTCCCGTTGAAGCGGCGTTGCTGTGCCATGGAGTACGCCATGTGGACGTCGGCGAACCTGTAGCCTCCCGCCGGGATCGAGAATCCGGCGCCGGCAGGAACGAACGGCTCGACCAGCAGCTCGTAGCTGTCGGTCACCGTCAGAGTCACCCGGTCGCTGGACTCGAACTCGGTCTCGAACGCCACGATGTTCTGGCGCGTCTCCAGGTGGTTCTCGTCGGCCGTCAGGATGGTGTCGATGCCGCCCTCCAGGGTGAACTGCCGGACGCTCCTGATCGACTCGGGCCGGGGGCTGAATCGCGCCGACGTGAAGGTGCGCCGGAAGTTGTCGCGCCGCAGGAAGCCAACCTCCGGCAGGAAGTTGTCCTCCACCACGAGGTGATCCACCTGGAATCCGTAGCGGTCCGCCGCGTACTCGAACTTGCCCTGGTAGCTCAGGTCCTTGCCCTGGTATTCGGGACCGGGAAGCTGGGTCCGGGCAATGTAGGTAATCAGGTTGACGTTTTCGAAGAAGGCGAAGGTGCCGTCGACGCCGTAGGCCTGGCTTGAACCCGGGGCCACCCGGGAGACCGAGCGGTTGGTGAACATCGCGCCCACGGAGCTGCGCCGCAGAATGTCGCGCCGGAGACGGACGACCGAGAAATTCGTCGGCTTGGAGTCCGAGACCGACTCCTCGCCGGCGTGGATGTTCAGCAGCCCGACATCGAACCTTCCAACCTTGCCGGTGACCCGCGCTCCGCCCACGATCGGCACCACGCGGCCCTCCTCCAGCCCGATCTTCCGGCTATAGAAGAGCTGCGGCACGTTCACGTCGCCGAAGAACCCGGGGACCTGCCGGCGGGCCACACTGGTGCCGCGCGTGAAGCCGCCGGTGGCGAAGCCGAAGATGCCCCGTCCTTCGAGGAAGAACTCCCGCTTCTCCGGAAAGAACAGCGGGAAGCGGGTCAGGTTCACCTGCCGCTCGTCCACCTCGACCTGTGCGAAGTCGGTGTTCCAGGTGAAGTCCGCGGTCAGGTTCTGCGTGATGCCGTACTTGACGTCGATGCCGCCGTCGGCGCTGACCTCGTTGATCTTCATCGGGGTCGCGGCCCTGTCCGTGGTCACGCCGCCGATGGCATAGGGTTTGAGCTCGATGTTGCGGCCCGCCGCTGGAGGCTCGAGGCCAACCAGCGAACCGGCCTGCGAGACGCGGAACATCCCGCGAGCCCCGCCGCCGGCTCCGGACGCGACGGGCAACCGCGTCAGATAGACCCACTCGTTCTTGCGCCGGATGGCGCGGCGGAGCTGAACGCCCCAGATATGAGGCGGATCCGAGCGGTAGCGCAGGGTCTTGAACGGGATCTGCATCTCCACCGTCCAGCCGCCGTCGAAGCGGCCGGTACGCACGTCCCAGACCGGGTTCCAGTCCGCGTTCGGATTGCCCTCGTTCGTGAACTGCTGGTCTGCGCGGGCGCCGAGTGGATTGGTGTAGAAGTGGACTGCGTTGCGGCGGTCGTAAAACGTATCGAACAGCACGGCGAACGTGTCGTTCTGACGGAGCTGGCTGGTGTCGCGGCGCATCTCGTTGGCCACCCACCGGCTCTCGGGCGCCGAGTCCCAGACCCGCGCCGAGACGTAGATATTCGTCTCGTCGAACAGGATCCACGCCTCGGTCCGCTCGGTCGCCGCCGCTCCCACATCCGGCGTCAGTTGAATGAAGCCGCTGATGGCGGGAACGGTCCCGTAGACGGCTTCGTCCAGCACTCCGTCGAAGTCGATGCTCTCATCCAGCCTCACCGCCCGAACCGTCGCCTGACCCTGATCGTTGCGGGTTATCACCGCCGGAGGAAACGGAGCCGGCGGACCGTCGATGAGAGCCGGATCGACCACGCCGGTGGAGTCTGTCTGGCCGGCCGGCGCCTGCTGCACAAGGCTCGACAGCAGAAGAACCGATCCCGCCACCAGGCACTTCGGTCGCAACAAGGATCATCCTCCGGTGCCACATTGCGCCGCAGGCATATGCCGCATCGAGAAGGGGACAGTCACGTTCTCACCCGAGCGGGCTCATTCAGGATCAGTCCATGGCTACCAGCTACGCTCTCTCTTGGCCACCCCTGTGAACTCGAAACGCCCCTCGAATTCCCGGAAGTCAATATTGACCAGTTCCCATCCTTCTCTGCCAAGGCTGTTGAAATACTTTTCGACGCCTGGTCGGTCCCTGCCCTTGAGGATTCCCGCACGAGGGATATCCTTCGAATCAAGAACTTTGTACTCCCACTTTTTCATCCCATCCTCCCTTAAAAGAGAAGGGTACAGGGGACAGTCACTTTCCCACAGGCCCGGCGACGACAAACCTTCACTCAGAGAGTGGACCTGATTCAGGGGGGAGATCAACGCATAGCGCGGATCTGACCAGGAAATTGCCGATCCCTACCGGAAAGTCACGAGAAGGAGAAGTGCAGTGGAAGCGCCCGCGACGGCCGCGGCCGTCCAACAGATGACGATCTCCGCACGGCGGAAGTCACCCGCCGAGTTTGCGGGGGAGTCTCCGGCGTCTCCCAGCCACACGTCGGTGACCAGGCGCCCGCGCCACCAGATCGGCCCGACGAGGCGGCGCTGGAGAGCGCCGGCGATCGCAGCTTCGCTCCATCCCGCGTTCGGTCCGGGGACCACCGCATGTTGACGCCAGCCGACAGCCAACGCCTTTCGCGCCGAGGCGCTGGGGACGAACGCCGCGACGAGCGCGATCAGCAGCCATGTCAGCCGCGCCGGGACAAGGTTCATCAAGTCGTCCAGGCGCGCTCCACACCAACCGAACTTCAGGTATTTGGGTGTCTTGTACCCGACCATGGAGTCCATCGTGCTGACGACTTTGAACAGCACGATCCCCGGAAGGCCCAGCAGGACGTACCAGAAAATCGGCGAGACGAATCCGTCGACGAGGTTCTCGCTCATGCTTTCGATGGCGGCGCGCCGACAGGCGGCGGCATCCATACGGTCGGCGTCGCGGCCGACGAGTTTGACGATCCCGGCGCGGGCGGCGGGGAGATCGCCCTTCGTCGCCGCCCGATCCACCTCCCGGCCGTGTTTGAGCAGGTCGCCGAGCGCGATCAGGCTGTAGAGTGCGAACAGGTGAAGCGCCGTCGACGCCCAAGGGTGTGTCCGCTGAAGACTCAGAACCAGAACCGACAAGCCGCCCGCCCAAGGAACCGCCAGGGCGAGGAACAACAGGCAGCCGCCGATGCGGCCGTCGGCGCCGGCGCCGCGAAGTCGAACATCCCACCAGGCGAGCGTTGCACCGATCAAACGAATCGGATGCCAGCGGTAGACCGGATCGCCGAATACGAAGTCCAGGGCCACGGCCGCCGCCAGCAATTCCGCGCGCGGGGCCAAGAGAATCAGGTCCACTTCGATTTCCAGCCCAGCGCCAACGCTCGAACGACCAGATCCATCGTGTCGTCGGGTTCTTCACCTGACTCGGCGAGCTCGCGCCGGAACAACGGCCAGTCCTGGGGACGCGCGGCGAGCGAGCAGGCCAGACACGCCGCCTGCTGCCGAAGCGATTCCTTCGCCATCCCGGCAGGCAGCGTTCCGAAGGCGATGCGGTCCAGGACAGCGGCGAAGGCGTAGGCCGCGGCGGCTACGCCAGGCTCGAAGAACACGGCCTTCCGGTTCTTCCGGAGCAACGTATGTTGCGCCTCGGGGAGTAGCTCGGCAAGGCCGCTGAGCGCCCGCTCCTCGGTGAGCCCGAAGCGTCCCAAAGCGTGGAAGAGCCCGCGGATGTAGGACGGCTCAAGACCGTTTTGCCAGCGCAACGCCTCCTTCGTCGCGTCCTTGACGGCGACGCCGATGATTTCGCCGAGCTTGACGTGCGGACTGGTCGAAGCGTGGGCCTTCCGGCCGGGATCGAGCGGCGCTGCCAGACAGAACTGGTCCGTGCCGGTGCCGGTCGCGATCGTCGGCGAGTACAGGCTCGGGACCGCGAGCTCGGCCAACGCGGCGGACTTCGCCTCCGTCATCGTCACCACGGCGCGCGCCTGGGCCGGGGCGGTGACCGGGCAATTGAGCAGCAGGATGGTGTTGATCGTGCCCTGGTTCGCCAGCTTCCTCCAGCCGTCACCGGTCTCCGTCCACTGCGCGGGGTCGCTTGCCCGCGCCGCGTTGCCGGAGACGCCGGCGGTGACGAATGCATCGGCCCGGATGTCCTCGAACTCGGCCCAGCGATGCACGGCGTAGGCCATGTTGGCCGCCGTGCCCATCAGCGCTGCGTTTTCCGGATCGACTCCTATCTCCGAACACACGTGGTCGTGATAGCCGGCGAGCCCGAGGCGATGGATCAGCTCCATTCGCGCCACGTCGCCGCGGGCTTCGCAGCTCTGGTGGTTCACCAGATAGCGCAATTCCTCCTGCTGCCCGCCCCCGCGCGCGGAAGTGCTCAGAACGCGGTGAACCGTCAGCAACTCGACGACGAGGTGGCGGCCGAAGCGGCGAGCGACGAAAAGGCCGGAGGCGTGCAAAGTCTCCGCGGGAAGCTGGTGCGGTGAAGCTACCATCTCTTGGAGCCTTCGATTATACACCGTCCGACGTGAGGGAAGCCTTCGTTTGACTTCCCTCTCGGAATGCCGATATAGTCGAGCCGCTCTCAGGAGCCCTTACGGGCGTAACAGGGAAGCCGGTGCGAATCCGGCGCGGTCCCGCCACTGTGAGCGGCAAGCTGCTTCCAACAAGCCACTGAGGCGAGAGCCTTAGGAAGGCGGGAGCAGCGTGGGCGATCCAATTCGTCTGAAGCCGCGAGTCAGGAGACCTTCCTGGGGCGATAAGGCGTATTGAATCCGCGAGGAACCGGATGAACGACCTGGCAACCCCTCCTCTTGGGCCGACGGCGACCGTCGGGATCAGACTTGCGTTCTTGCTCAAGTTGACCGATCCGTCCTGGACCCTGGACAGGTTCTACCAGACACTCTCGACCCATTCCTGATTAGCGATCGGGCCGACTCCGGTTGGTCCGCGGATTTGTACGCCGCAATTCTTGAGCCCACAAACCAATGGGCGAGGAGGTGGCGAAATGAGCATAGCTACAATGCGCGGCGATGCTGGCGAGACCGGCTTGGCCGGCGGGATCCGGGTTTCGAAATCTTTCATTCGGGTCGAGGCCTACGGGACGGTCGACGAGCTCAGCTCGAACGTTGGGTTTGCACGCTCGATCTGCCCGGACGAGCCGACGAAAGCGCTACTCAAAGAGATTCAGCGCGAGCTGTTCCTGGTCGGGTCCGCCTTGGCGACGCCCCCGGAGAGCCCCAGGAAGCAGCCGGTCATCACGGCGGACATGGTCGACCGGCTGACGGCGGAGATCCACCGCATCGAGGCGATGGAGGGCGTTCTCGACGACTGGTCGATCCCCGGCGAGCACACGGTGTCGGCCGCTCTGGATGTGGCTCGAACCGTATGCCGCCGAGCGGAGCGCTGCGCCGTCCGGCTCGCTGAATCGGGCGAACACGTGCGTCCGGTAATCCTCGCCTACTTGAATCGCCTCTCCGACCTGCTCTGGATTCTCGGCCGCCTGATCGAGAAGGAGCAGGGCTTGGATGCGAGGTTGCGAACGTCGGAGAACGCCGGCCCGCGCTGGTCCCGGGCGTGGTGATCCGATGATCGCCTACATTACGGCGGCCGAGACCGAGCGGCTCACGCTCGACCAGGCTTTCGCACGCATGCCGGACGACTTCCCGGGTCTCCGGACGTTCGCCAGCCGGCGGCTCCAAACCGATGAGCAACCCGCCGAGATGCCCGCCAAGCGGCCGCTCTCGGTCTCCCAACATCTGGCGGAAGCCGTCCCGGCGCGCGTTGACGCCGTCGAGGCGCTGCCTCAACCTCGCACGAATGAACACCCATGAAATTCCGATTCCATTTCGCTTGCTCCACTTCCGCGCTACTTGCTGGCCTGCTGGTCGCCGTGCTGACGCCAGCCGCGCTGTCGGCCGACAGCATCACAGGCCGCGTGCTCGACCCCGACGGTCTGGCGGTCCCCAATGCCCGCATCCGGCTCTTCGACCGCAACAGCGGCGAGCTGCGTAAAACGATCAGCCGGGGCGACGGCTCCTATTCGATTCAAGGCGTGCCGGACGGCCGATACCTGATCGAGGCGGGCACCGAGGATGCCGTGTTGAGCGGTCAGCAACTGGTCCGGGTCGAGGGCGCACAGACGGTTGACCTGGAGCTGGAGGTCTCCGGCGCCGAGGTGGCGGTTGTCGTGACGGCGTCGAGCACTCCGCTGACGTTGCAAGAAGTCGCCAAGGCGCTCGACGTCGTCGACTCCGAGCAGATCGCGCTTCGCAATGAGTTCGCCCTCTCGGAAGCCATCCGGAACGTACCGGGTGTGCGGGTGCAGCAGCTCCGGGGCCCCGGAAGCTTCACCACAGTGCAGACCCGAGGCTTGCGCAACCACGACACGGCCGTCCTCATCGACGGGCTGCGCTTCCGCGACGCGGCAGGGACGCACGGCGACGCGACGTCCTTTTTCCAAAACATGAATATCGTCGACACCGAACGTGTCGAGTTCTTGCGCGGCTCCGGCTCGTCGCTCTACGGCTCACACGCGATCGGCGGCGTGATGAATATCAGCTCGAGCCAGGGCGGCGGGCGTCCGCACGGCGAGGTGCGCGCCGAAGGCGGCGGGCTCGGCATGATGCGCGGAGTCGGCCGCATCGGCGGGGGCCTCGCGGAGGACCGCTTCGTCTACAGTGGCGGCTTCTCCCACTTGAACGTCGTCGACGGCTATCGCGGTGGAAGCCCGTATCGGAACAACAGCGCGCAAGGTTTCGCCAAGGTTTCGTTCAATCCGAAGGTTTCATTGAGCGGGCGAGTGTGGGGCTCGGACGCCGTTCTCGGGCTGACCGAGAGCCCCGTTTTCACCGATTCCGTCGTCGCCAACTTCCCTGCGGCAGGCAACGTGCCGGCGCGCCCGCTACCCGATTCCGAGCTCAGCCGCTTCGAGCAGGGAATGCCCTTCGACGCCGGCTCGGCGACCTTCGTTCCCGCTCAAATCGACCCGGACAACCGCAGCGTCTCGTCTTTCCGCGCGACGGCATTGATCTTTCAGCACCAGCTCACGCCGGACGGCTCGTATCGGTTTTCCTACCAGAACGTCGACTCCAAACGCTCCCTCCAAGACGGTCCGGCCGGTCCCGGACGGTTCGATCCGGTGTTCAACAACGACAGCCGATTCGACGGGCAGACGCACACCTTCCAGGCGCGCACCGACCACCGTTTGGGCGTCTACAACCAGGTCACTCTCGGCTACGAGTACGAGGACGAGAAGTACTTCAACTTCAATACCGACGAGAGCCCATCACCGGCCGAAAGCACGATCGACATCGACCAGGCGAGCCACGCACTGTTCGCGCAGAACCAGATTCGCCTGTTGCAGGGCGCGCTGAACGTCTCGCTCTCGGGCCGAGTTCAGTTCTTCGATCTCGGCTCGCCGCGGTTCTCCGGGACGCAGAACCCGTATGACGACACGGAGGTCGGCACCCCGGCCAGCGCTTACACCGGGGACGCCTCCGTGGCCTACTTCGTACGGGGCAGTCAGACCAAGCTGCGCGCCCATGCCGGCAACAGCTTCCGGGCGCCGTCGCTGTACGAGCGCTTTGGGGGCACGTTCTCGTCGTTCTCCGGGGGGTTCAACTACTGGGGCGACCCGCGTCTGAATCCTGAGCGTGCGATCTCGGTCGACGGCGGCATCGACCAGTGGTTGTTCGGCTCGAAATGGCGGATGAGCGGTACGTTGTTCTACACCAACTTGCAAGAGACCGTGATGTTCGATTTCGCCAATTTCCCCGCGAACGACATCTTCGGCCGCTTCGGCGGTTACCGGAACGCCGGCGGCGGCATCGCGCGCGGCGTCGAGTTCAGCACCCAGGTCTCGCCGACGTCCCGCACCGGCATTCAGGCGGCGTACACGTACACAAACTCGGATTCGCGCACCCCGACGATCGGCGCCGACTACTTCCAGATCCCGGGGCTTTCCAAACACGTCTACACGTTGACCGCAACCCAGTGGATTGCGAAGCGGTTCAACGTCACCTTCGACCTGTTCGCCGCCAGCGGCTACATCCTCTCGCCGTTCGGCGCGCGGGGGCGACGCATGCTCTTCGACGGCCCCGTAAAGGCCGACGTTGTCTTCCGGTATGACCTCCCGGTCGCCGATCAGAGAACCCTCGAACTGTACGTCAAAGTCGAAAACGTCTTCGACAACGACATCTACGAGGACGGATTCGGAGCGCCCGGCGCTTGGGCGATCGGCGGGATTTGCTTCAAGTTCTAGACACGACCTGAGAGACGATACATGACCACCGCCGCCCGCACGGGTCAGATCCTGATTCTGCCGAACAACGTGATTCTGACCCTGTCGCACCACGTGATCGCCCTCGTCGAGGGCATGGCCGCGGCGCTCTACCTGGAGGCGGCATGACGCGGCCGACCCAGGCGGCGCTGATTGCGGGCGGGCTGCTTTGCGCAGCTCTCTTCGTCGCAGCCTGGCGTTTCGGCGGCGATCTGGCGCCGTTGTCGGGAACGCGGAAGACCTGGGAAGGCGCGTCGGCAAGCGATCCGTTCCCGCGGACCGCCCGCGACATCCACGGTTTCGAGTTGACGCTCGCCGGCCCGCCGGAATCGCTGGCCTCGCAAGCGCTCGTGACCGACCACTTTCTGTTTGCAGTTGTGCCGCACGAGCGCATCGTTGGGGTCAGCGCCGCGGCGCACGACCCGCGCTACAGTTTTGTGGCGGACATCGTGAGCCGGATGGACGTCGTCGTCACGTCCGACCCCGAAGCGGTTCTGCGCCGAAAGCCGGAGCTGATGCTGGTGGCCGAGTCCGCCCGGGCCGACTACGTGGAGATGACGCGCGCGTCCGGCGTACCGGTCTTCCGCATGCGAACGGTTGCAGAAAACTTCGGCCAGATCGCCAAGGGCCTGGAAACGACAGGCTATTTGACGGGCGAGGACGCCGCCGCCGACCGCGAGATCGGCCGGCTGCGCGAGCGAGTTCGCGCCGCCCGGGCGCGCCGCCCGGCGGACGCCCCCCCGCCCCGCGTACTCGCCTTCTCCAGCTTCTCCTACACCTACGGCGAGGGATCGCTGTTCGACCACATCGTCACCGCTCTCGGCGCCGTCAACGTGGGCGCGGAGCAGGGGATCGGCCCCTACGGCTCCATCAGCAGCGAACACGTCGCCTCCTGGAATCCGGACTGGATCGTTTGCGCCGGGGAGCCGGATTCCATCGAAAGCGTCCGCGAACGCCTGCTGGCGGACCCCGGCGTCACCGTGACCGCGGCCGGCCGGGAGCGCCAAATCCTGGTGGTCGAGAACCGCCGCTACTTGTCCATGTCCCAGCACGCCGTGGGGCTGATGGAAGCCCTCGCCGTCGTGCTCTACCCGGAGGCGAAGTGAGGAGCGAAGCCTTGACGAAGCAACGCCCCGCCGCGGCGGTTGCCGAGCCGGAGCACCCCGCCCACGTGCGAATCGGCCCGGCGCTGGTCTACTTTCCCGTCGTCTCGACGTTGCTGGCTGTGGTGGCGGTGGCGGCGGTTTCGATCGGCAGCACGGACATCGCCTGGAGTACGGTTGTGCGGGTTATCGCCGCGTCGATCCTGCCGGAGGGCTGGGTCGACGTGACCGGTGTCTCTGAAACGGAACGGGTCATCGTTTGGCTGATTCGCATGCCGCGCGTCATCGTCGCCGCACTGGCCGGCGGCGCGCTGGCTATGGCCGGGACGCAGCTCCAGGGCATCTTCCGCAACCCGCTGGCCGAACCGAGCGTGATCGGCGTCAGCCAGGGCGCGGCGTTGGGCGCGGTCATCTCTTTCGTCACCGACTTGGCGATGCGGTCGGCCTTGTGGCTGCCGCTTTGCTCCTTTGTCGGGGCCTTCGTGGCGCTGTTCACCGTCTACTTGATCGCCAGCCTGGGCGGGCGCACGCCCATCGCGACGCTGCTGCTCGCGGGAATCGCTCTTGGCGCCTTGATCAGCGCCGTTTCGTCCCTGCTGATCTCCCTCAGTTTTGTCAACTGGCAGGTGGCGGCTGAGATTGTCTTCTGGATGATGGGCGGCCTCGACAGCCGTACCTGGACGCACGTCTGGATCAGCCTGCCGTTTCTCACGCTGGGTCTGCTCGTCTCGTTGTCGCATACCCGCGACCTGGACCTGCTGCTGCTGGGAGAGGAAACCTCGGCGTCGCTCGGCGTCGAGGTCGAGACCGTGAAACGCACGTTGCTGACGACGGCGGCGCTGTTGACCGGAGCCGCGGTGGCCGTGAGCGGCGTGATCGGGTTCGTGGGCTTGGTGGTGCCGCACATGATTCGGCTGTTGCTGGGCCCGTCACATCGGACCTTGCTCCCGGCCAGCGTGCTCACCGGCGCGCTGTTCCTGATCGTGTGCGACCTGCTTGCCCGCACCGTCCATCCGCCGACCGAGATCCGGCTGGGTATCGTCACCGCGGCGTTCGGGGCGCCATTCTTCCTCTACCTGCTCCGCCGGCGACGGAAGGAGATCGGCTACCTGTGAGTTTGCGATTGGACGGCGCCGGAATCCGGATCGACGGGCGCTGGCTCGTCCGGGACGTGTCGCTCGAAATCCCGCCTGGGCGCGTCACCGCATTGGTCGGCCCGAACGGCTCGGGCAAGTCGACCGTCTTGCGGCTCCTTGCCGGCCTGTGGCGTCCGACCGAAGGCCGTGCGACCATCGGCGGTCAGGGGTTCGACGGGCTGACCCGCCGGAAGCTGGCGCGCCGCATCACCTTTGTGCCGCAGGACACCCGCGTCGACTTCGCTTTCACAGTGCGAGATATCGTCGCGATGGGGCGGCATCCGCACCTCGGCCGCTTCGAATCCCCGACGCCCGTGGACACGGCGGCGATCGAGGCGGCAATCGAGCGAGCCGACGTCGGCCATCTGGCCGATCGCTTGGTCAACGAGCTGTCCGGCGGCGAGCAGCAGCGCGTGCTGATCGCCCGCAGCCTGGCAACACAAGCCGACGTGATCCTGCTCGACGAGCCAACCTCGAGTCTGGACGTGGATCACACGCTCGATACCCTTGCGCTGCTCCGGGAGTTGACCGGCGAAGGCAAAGCGGTCGCCCTGGCGCTGCACGATCTCAATGCTGTCGTCCGCTGGGCCGACCACGCGGGCCTGCTGAACGAGGGCGGCCTGCAGGCCTTCGGTCCCGTGCATGAGGTCCTGCGAGAAGAGTTGGTTGAAGCCGTGTTCTCCGTCCAGGTCGAGCGCCTGCACTCGGCGAGGGGGGTCAAGACTCTGGTCTTTCATCGTCGCAACGGGGACCGGACCGGATCCGAGTCGAGGAACCGCTCGCATCCGGAGCAGTCGCCCATCAACGAAAATCCCCACCAGGAAGGCGAGCGCTAAATGAGCACCGTCCGGGACGGATACCTTTTCATCTGTCAGGTCCTCATCCCACTGGACCTCAATAAATCAATGAATCACTTTCAACTGTCCAACAAGACGGGGTAGCCTCAAAGTTGGGAAGGTACCGCCAATGCCGCACGTTCGGAGAGGACTCCACCTTCTGGTGTTCATCACCGCGACCTCGGTCATGACCCAGGCTGCGGCAGAGTTGGAGGTGCAGGTGACGGCAGCGAGATGCCGTCATCCCAGGGCGGTCGAGGCTCCGGATGGAACCATCTATGTCTACGGGGCGCTCAAGAGCAACGACGGTGGCAGGAATTTCTGGCCGGTGGACGAGTCCGATCCGCCCTTCGGCTCCGTCCTGTTCGCCGAGAAGCTGACCACGCTGTACTGGAGAAAGGGGTTGTTCCTCGGCTTCTATTGGAACGTGACCTGCCGCGAGGCGGGCCGTTGCGTGGGGAGAATGTGGCGTTCCCGCGACGGTTTCAAGACGGTGGAGAAAAAGGACACGGTTCTCATCATTCCGGAGGCGGGATCGGTTCCCGTCGACGATTTCTCGGAAGTCCAGGACCAGCAGAGCTCGACTATCTTCTTTCATCGGGGCATTCGGGAGACGCCGGACGGGACCCTGCTGGCGTGCATGATCGGCAGCTTCGAGGAAGACAACATGCCGACAACGGACCCTCGAAGCAAGATGGAGACCCCCTTCAAGATGAGGTCTTTCCTGATCAGCTCCGACGATCAGGGAGACACCTGGCGGTACTTCTCCACCGTAGCCGCACCGCGTGCCGGAGTGATGGATGATACTGAAGGGTTCAACGAGTGGGCGTTGCTTCCGCTGGACGATGGCCGGATGCTGGCCGTGATGCGGACCGGCCACTACTCACCCATGGCGGCGAGCTGGAGCGGCGACGGTGGAAGAACCTGGAGCCCACCCGAAGACATGGGCCTGGGCCCCGGGGTGGACCCCTATCTGCTGAGACTGAAGGATGGGCGATTGGCGTTGGCCTACGGCCAGTTGGTGCAGCGCAGCGAAGGGAAAAAGGCGGACTGGAAACACGAAGATCAGAGAAGGAAGTGCCAACTGGCGATCAATTCCGACGGTACAGGAAAGGGCTGGCTCGCCACCACGGTTGCCGACTATTCGCGGAGAATGGCCTATCCCACGATCTTCGAAGTCGAGCCCAACGTGATTCTCTACCAGTCGGGTGAGTGTCTCGAGTTGTGGCGGGTGGAGGTGCCGCCGCGGTGATCCAGTGAGCTGAGACTTCAAGGGTCGAAAAGGCACAAGTCGCAGGCCTCTCCATCCGGGCGGTCGAATAGCGGACGGCAGTCAAGAACGCGACAGTCTCCTTCTCGGGTGTGTATAGGCTCTGGGCCGGCGGTCCAAGCTGCCCAGTTTCGGCAGTTCGCTTTGGAGATGAGGAAAAGGGTGACCCTCACCCTGTGATAGCCTTTAGGTGGTCCTGCAAACTAGGAGGTTGGGGTGGTGGCGAAGAAACAAGGAGAGGCGGTAACCAGAGTCACACGGACGAAACGGATTGCCGACCGGCCTGCAGGAACGGACCGGGCGTCGCGCCACCGCATGCGACGTGTTAGCAGGACATCCGAGCGAATCATCAAAGAAATCTCCTCCAGACGCCGTAGGGCTATGAAGGTGCTGGCCAATCGCTAAACGCCACTACCGGATCACCTGGGCCGACGCGATTCGCTGTCACAAGGAAGCGCTCATAGATGGGGGCGCACCTGGGATACTCCGTCAGGAGGCAATCGAGTCAGCGATTGCGCGGCCTTATCACGGCTATCATCGACGCATTCATCAAAAGGCCGCCGCCCTCGTTCACGGCATCGTGTCCAACCACGGTTTCGTAGACGGCAACAAACGTACGGCCGTGTACTTGGTCGAATTGCTGGCTGTGAGGAGTGACTACAGCTTGATAGAAGACGATCTGATACTGGCGGATGTCATTACGAGTGTGGCCACTGGCGAAATGCGCTACGAAGAACTTGTGGAGTGGTTCAAGAAACGCTTGGTGAGATCGCGCCAGAGGAATCTGGGGGCGGATCGGATCGAAGGTGAGTAGAAGTATGAAAAAGGGCAACGCGCGGGACAGCCGAGAAGACGGCAGTCACGTTCTCGTGATCGCGGGGTCCGTTCCAGCGTGTGAAGATCCGCGAATACGATTAAGGAATCTCCGGGCCCAGGAGTTGGACCACCCCGCCTCGATGTTCCAGCAGACCCGTTTTGGGCTCGACCTCTCCCCGCTTCCAGCCATCGAAGGCGCTCACCGGAAGGGTCCACGAAATGTTCTTGGAGAAATCCGTGATGAAGAGCTGCACACGATTCTCCCCCGGATTCAGATAGTGCCAGTCAGAGTTGACGACCAGCAATCGATCGTCCGGCAGCTCCACAGTCCCGACTGCGATCAACAGCGGGAAGTGGGGGGCCGCATCCTCCGGAGTAAAGCTCCACGTCTTCTTCCCGCTCGCATCAAACCGGATCAGGCCGAAACGGCCGCTGCAGAGGGTGGCGCCGTCGCTGAGTGTCTGGGCAAGCGCAGGTAGGCTCGGGACGGGCAGGGAGCGGAGGATCTTGCCGGCGGAATCCACTTCCACGAACCTCTCCTCCGCACGCAGTGCAACCAGGTAATTTCCCTCCGGAGTTCGACGCAACAGGTTGTATCGGGTATGGAGTGTCCCTTCTGCGGGAACGGAGATCCGGTGCAGAACCCGTCCGGTCCCCGATTCCAATTCAAGAATGGCCTGCTCCTGGCTGTTGAGCACCGCCACACGGCCGTTGGGCAAGGGCAGGCAGGTCTTGACCTTGTTCTTTCCCTTGACCCGGTATTCCCACACCGTCTGCTTTTGGCGATTTATTTCCCGCACATAACGGTGTGTTCCATAGAGAAGGTTCCCGTTGGTGAGAGCCCAGCCGTCGTAGATGAGATGGTCGAACTCGCCGGGAGATTGTCCGTTGAGCGGAGGGACCGTGAATGACCAGGAACAACGGCCATCGGATTCGACGATATAGAGCCCTTCCGACGCGACCAGGAGGAAACGCCCGATGCCTTCCTGATCAGGCTTCCCGACCCCGGCCCCCTCGCACCAACCCGTCCCAATGCCGAAAACAACCAGGGCGGAAACCAGCAGAACAACGATGTGTCTCATACTTGAAGTTGATGAGTACCCTTACACGCTACGAGATCGCCGGTCAAATGAAAGGGAGCACGAGCAAGAACGAACCTGTCCCCTTCTCGTGGCGACCGATTCGAGGTGGAGTCGGGCGGGGCGCGCAAACACCTCGATCCAGACCGAGGTGTCAACAAGGTGCAGGGCCGGTCCCGTGCTGAGGCTCGGGTTGGCTGCGCGGTCGGTCGTTGCGCATCTCGGCCAAGCCCCCCTCCCAAAGGCCCGAACCGGCCAGTTGCAAAATGCGACCTGCCTTTGCCCTTCGAACGAATTCCGTCATCGCTCGAGTCACTGCTTTCGAGTAGGTACGCTCGCCGCTGAGCCGTAGGGTTTCTTCCAGAATTCGCTCGTCAAGGACAAGATTTGTACGTTTCACCGGTATGGTATGAATCCACGACGCGGAGGTTGTCAACTGGTCAAGCGAGAAATTGACTGTCCCTTTTTTGTGAGACTTGCGGAGATGCCGATGCTCCGAAGAGCAAGTGGCTCGATCAGGCCGCCACAAAGCGCTCCACCGCGATCTCCTCGGCGCGGCCGCGGGCTTGCCAGAGATCGTAGGCCATCTGCATCCGCAGCCAAGTCTCGGGCGTCGAGCCGAAAGCCTTCGATAACCGTATCGCCATTTCCACCGAGATCCCGGTTCGCCCGTTCACCAACTCCGAAAGTGCCTGCCGCGTGACGCCCAAACCCGCGGCGGCCCGGACCGAAAAGGGGACAGTCCCCGTTTCTTGGTCAGTCCCGAGCGCCGTCCGGCCTTTGCTGCCCAGGCATAGATCATAAGAATCAGCGCGAGTTCCGGTATGCTGAACGAGGGACGAGACCACATGCAAAGTCACGCAGAAAGCGCACGACAACAGGCGCGAAGCCTCCAGGACAACACCTGCCAGACTCGCAGGGTCTCATGACGTGTCTGTGATGGGCGCCCGTGCGCGTGCGATCTTGGGGTCGTTCGTCTTCTTCTGGGTCGCTCCCGGAGTCGTTGCCGGCGTCGGCCCGTACGCACTGTTCGGTTGGACGATGCAGCCGCCTCTGCTCGGCCTGCCGGGCGAGCGCGTCGTGGGTGCCGCGGCGGTTGGGGCGGGTCTGGCCTGCCTGCTGGACTGCTTCGCCCGCTTCGCCCTTGAGGGGCGGGGCACACCGGCGCCGGTGGCTAAGACCGAAGTGCTGGTGGTTTCCGGCCTCTACCGGTACGTGCGAAACCCGATGTACGTCTGCGTGCTGATCATCATTTCAGGCCAGGCGCTGCTCTTTGGCCACGTCGTGCTGTTCGCGTACGCCGGGGTGGTGTTGGTCGCGTTCCACCTGAATGTGCTGTTCTATGAGGAGCCGATACTCCGTCGAAGATTCGGAGGGTCATACGAGGCCTATTTGCTGAATGTGGGTCGATGGTGGCCACGTCTGACGCCATGGCGCGGTTCGGATCCGTCGGCCTCCTGACGACGGCGGCGATGGTCACCTTCTCGGAGTATTTTCGCGAAGCAGATCGTGTAGTAGGCTGTTTGACCAACGAAAACGCTGCCTGGCAGTGGCGCTTCCACTACGGTTTTCTTGGGGCATGAATTATGAAAAGCAGTTTCTCAAGCGGTAGAGAGCTGACGCCTTCGGAACTGGAATTCCACGTTGGAGAACTGGGGGAGCAGGGGTACACCATCATCCCGGACGCTGTCGACGCCGAGTACCTGGCTCCAGCCATTGAGGCGGCCGAAGACATCTACCAACGGGAGAGCGAGATCGCTCTGCGCCTGGGAACTTCGTCCGAGCACTGCTGGTCCGCCCACTGCATCGTGGGCAAGCACCCCTTCTTCGAAACCTTTTTCCTGAACCCGCCGGTTCTCTCCGTGTGCCGTGAGTACCTGGGTGAGGACATGGTCCTGTACGACACGACGGCGCGTTCCATTCGTCCCAGCGAGGGCAGGGAGCCCGGGCGCGGGTTTCAGATTCACGCCGACCGGTCTCCGTTCAGCATCGTCCCCTTCGAGGGCGGAAAGCACTACCCGATGGCCATCAACGTCGCCTGGCCGGTTGTGGACTTCACGGCCGAGAACGGCGCTACCCTGGTCTGGCCCGGCACTCACAATTCCTGCCGGATCCCCGACCCGGATGCCGACACCCCGGGATCCCACCAAGCGGTCGTTCCCGCGGGTACCGCCATCGTTTGGGATGCGGCGCTTTGGCACGCCAGTGGCATCAACCGCAGCAACCACGAACGGCATTCCATCCTGGCCTTCTTTCATCGCTGGTGGGTCAAGGGGATGATCGACAACGCCCGCGTCATCCCGCAGAGCGTGCAGGATCGCCTCCTCCCGGAAATGCGAAAGCTGCTGGGCCTCGAGGAGACCATCCCCGAGTACACGGAAGTTCGCGCTCTTTCCCCGGAACAGATCAAACGACTGACTCCCTGGGAAAAAGACGTGCTGGGGATCGGGACTTACTGATCGCCCACACGTCTGTTCGCCTGGTGGAATTCGTCCCACGATCCAACATAAAATCCCAAATACAAGCGTAAGGTCATCGCGTGTTTGTATTCGCAATCGTTCTCAGCCTGCTCGGCGCCCCCGAGGAACCCAGTCAGGACCGTATCAACTTCTTCGAGAAGAAGATCCGTCCGGTGCTGGCGGAGCGCTGCTACCAGTGTCACTCGGCGGAAGCCTCCCGTGCGGGAATGCTGTTTGGGAAACTGCGGCTCGACACGCGGGAGGGTGTCGAGCAGGGCGGATCGCGCGGCCCCGCCCTCGCGCCGGGGCGACCCGATCAGTCGATTCTGATCGAGGCCCTCAGGCACACCGATCGCAGTCTGGCAATGCCGCCCGGCGGCAAACTGCCGGACTCGGTCATCGCTGATTTCGTCAAGTGGGTGAACCTCGGCGCGCCCTATCCGGGAGATGCGCAAGCCGCCGATACGGAGAAGATGGATCTCGAGTCAGGTCGGCGCCACTGGGCCTTCCACCCCCTGCGTACAGTCGATCCGCCACAGGTCTCCCCAGCCAGTCCGGATGAGGTCGCGTGGACCGACTCGCCCATCGACCGTATCCTCCTCGCCAAGCTGCACGAGATGCAGTTTCAGCCCGCACGGGAGGCCGATCGGCCCACGCTGATTCGCCGGGCCTATTTCGACCTGATCGGTCTGGCGCCGGCGCCCGAAGAAGTCGAGGCGTTCGTTCGAGATCCTTCTGCGGATCCCTTTCGCGAACTCGTCGACCGGCTGCTCGCCAACCCGCACTTCGGGGAACGGTGGGGACGGCACTGGTTGGATGTGGCTCGTTTTGGCGAGAGCAAGGGAGCCAATGAGGGGGACAACGCAATTCGAGAGGACGCGTATCGATACCGCGACGCCGTGATTCGCGCCTTCAATGACGACCTGCCTTACGATGAATTCGTCCGCTACCAGGTTGCCGGCGCTCCGGAAGGACTCGCCGCCGCCCGGCGGGACCTGGGCATGTTCGTTCAGATGGGAACCAACCTGAGCACGACCGAAAACCCCAATGAGCGCAAATTTCACCGCCTCGACGACATGGTGTCGGCGACCGGGCAAGCATTCCTTGCCCTGACGGTCGGGTGCGCCCGTTGCCATGACCACAAGATCGACCCCATCACCGCCGAAGAGTATTACCAGTTGACGGCCGTATTCTTCGACCAGGCCGAGGAGGAGCCGGACGCAGGCGGCAAGTTCGTCGCCCTGGAGGTGACCTCACCTCATCTTCTTGCCGGCGGCAGTTGGGGGCGCCCCGTCAAGCCGGTCGAACCGGGGTTCCTGCGGGTCTTGATGCGGAACGGCCGTAGCGCGGAGGATTGGCGGCCCCGTCCCGAGGCCGCCGATGGCTCCGAGGCCGCCAATGGCTCCGAGACGAAGATTGAATCGCCGAAGCTTCGGATGCTTGCCAACTGGCTCACCGACGCGGAGCACGGCGCCGGCGGATTGCTGGCCCGGGTAATCGTCAATCGTCTCTGGCAGCATCACTTCGGGCGCGGCATCGTCAGCACGCCGAATGATTTCGGCAAACTCGGCACCGAGCCCACGCACCCCGAACTGCTGGATTGGCTCGCTTCCGAACTCATCCGAGAGGGCTGGCGACTGAAGCCGATCCACCGGCTGATCATGAACAGCGCCGCCTACAAACAGGCGGCCGGCGCCAATTCGGCTCAGGCCCAAAACGATGCGTACAACGAGTACCTGTGGCACCGCAGGCCGGTGCGCATGGAGGCGGAAATCATCCGCGATCACATGTTGAGCATCTCCGGAGCTCTTCGCACCGACCTGTACGGGCCCAGCATTCCCATCGGCAACCGCAAGAAGCCTTTCAAGGACACGCCGGACACCTGGCGTCGGTCCGTTTACCTCATGGCGGCGCGCTTGAACCTCCATCCGGTGCTGAAGATCTTCGACCCGCCGGACAACATGCAGAGCATCGGCCGTCGTGACATCAGCACGACCCCGAGCAGCACGGCGTTCATGCTGAATGCGCCGTTCGTCTGGGAGCAGGCGGAGCGCTTTGCGCAACGGGTGCGGGACAGGGTCGGAGACGACCCCGGCCGGCAGATCGAGGCGGCCTACGGAATCGCTCTTTCCCGGCAACCGACCGCGGAGGAACGCGAGATCGGCCTGTCGTTTCTCGGTCAACGGCGCGCCGGCGCGTTGGAGGAAAGCGGGGACACCGGGTCCCCGGATGCTCCAATCCCGTTGGTGCAGTACTGCCATTCGCTCATGAACCTGAACGAGTTCATCTATGTTCACTGACGCAGCCTGCGGAGTTCGGCCGCCTGGCCGGGACCGCCGCGGGTTTCTCAAGGAACTCGGCCTGGGCAGCATCGCGCTGGCCAGCCTGATCGCGGATCAGAAGGCGAGCGGCGCGCCGGCCCTGCCGGCGGTTGATCTCAGCGATCCGCTTGCCCCCCGGCAGCCGCACATCACTCCCAAGGCAAGGAACGTCATCTTCCTCTTCATGGTCGGCGGCGTGAGCCAGATTGAGACGTTCGATCACAAGCCGCTTCTGAAAAAGTACGCCGGAAAAGAGGCGCGAGAAATCTTTCCCAAGGAAGACCTGGACGGCCTGAATCCGTCGAAGACGTTCTACGACACACGCATCGTTCCTCCGGTGTTCTCGTTCAAGCGCTACGGCCAGAGCGGCGCCTGGGTCAGCGAGATCTTCCCGCACCTGACGAAGGTGGTCGACGACATCACATTCATCAAATCGATGCATGCCGATACCCCGATTCACGGGCCCGGCCAGATTCTCATGCACACGGGCTATTCCAGGCAGGGCCATCCCAGTCTCGGTTCCTGGGTGACCTACGGGCTGGGGACGGAAAATCGGAACATGCCGGGATTCGTGGTGATGACGGACGGACGTTCCGACGGCGGGCGCGCGCTTTACGATTCCGGGTTCCTCCCCGGTTACCATCAGGCCACGCTGGCGGACGTCACGCCCGGGAATCCGCCGGTGCCGCACATCGAGGCGCCGGCGTTTCTGAACCCGGGGCAGCATCGCCAACAGTTGGGTCTGTTGCGGAAGTTGAATCGCCTCCACCGCGGGATGCATCCGACGCAGCCCGAGCTCGACGCGCGCATTGCCGCGTTCGAGACGGCGTTTCGCATGCAGATGGAAGCGCCGGGGCTCTTCGATATCCGGAATGAGCCGGCCTCGGTGAAGGCGCTCTACGGCGACACCGACTTCGGGAGAAAGTGCCTGATGGCGAGACGCATGGTGGAGAGCGGCGTCCGCTTCGTGGAGATTCTCGACGGCGCCCACGGGCGGAAATGGGACGCCCACGGCAACCGCGGCGGGCTCATCAAGAACCACCGCACCAACGCGGCGCGCACCGATCAGGGCGTCGCGGCCCTCATCATCGACCTGAAATCACGCGGCCTGCTGGACGAGACCCTCGTCGTCTGGGCCACCGAGTTCGGCCGCACGCCGTTCGAGGAGGCGGACAGGTCGCTGACAAAGACGACCATCGGCCGCAGCCATCACCATTACGGCTTCACCATGTGGATGGCGGGCGGAGGCGTCAAACGGGGGATCACCTACGGCGCCACCGACGAACTGGGCATGCACGCCGTCAAGAACCGAGTCTCGCATCACGATTTTCACGCCACCATCCTCCACCTCCTGGGCCTGGACCACGAACGGCTCACCTACCGCCACAACAGCCGCGATTTCCGCCTCACCGACGTCTACGGCAACGTCGTCCACGACATCATTACGTGACCGTTCCTCATTCCCGGGAAATGCCTTCCCGATGCTGCGTGATCTATGGTGGGAACGTAGACTGTGCAGAATTGGAGGCCAACATGGGGACTACCCGCAAGACAATCACTGTTACCGACCAGCAGGACAAATGGATCAAGGCGCAGATTGATGGCGGTGATTTCGTCAATGACAGTGAGTATATCCGTGATTTGATCCGGCGTGACCAAACCCGCCAGTCCGAGATTGATGTGATACGGAGCGCGTTGATCCGAGGCGAGGAAAGCGGACAACCACAGGCCTTCGACGGCGACGTCTTCAAAGACCAAATGGCTGCCAAGCATGCCCGAAAGGGTCGCTGAATATCGATTGGCACCGGAAGCCAAGCGCGATTTGGAAGCGATCTGGCTCTATTCACGCGAAGAGTGGGGGCTGAAACAGGCCAACCGTTACACGGATGAATTGACGGATGCCTTTGCTCAACTTGCCGTTAGTCCTCAACTGGGCACAGCTTGCGATCACATCCGCAAAGGTTACAGCCGAAGCAGGGTAGGACGACATTTGGTCTACTGCCGCATAACCGATTACGGAATCGCCGTGATCCGTATATTGCACGATCGGATGTTACCGGCGCGGCACTTGTAGGGACCCAAGTCCTGGCCGCCACTTCTTGTGCGCCGTGAAAAGGCGCTGCTTCTCAGTGGACGCGCGAGAAGGGGGCAGTCACCCTCTCTGTCCTGTACTCGCTGTTCGAGGAGGCGGACAGGTCGCTGACGAAGACCACCATCGGCCGCAGCCATCACCATTACGGCTTCACCATGTGGATGGCGGGCGGAGGCGTCAAACGGGGGATCACCTACGGCGCCACCGACGAACTGGGCATGCACGCCGTCAAGAACCGAGTCTCGCATCACGATTTTCACGCCACCATCCTCCACCTCCTGGGCTTGGACCACGAACGGCTCACCTACCGCCACAACAGTCGCGATTTCCGCCTCATCGACGTCTACGGCAACGTCGTCCACGACATCATCGCCTGATCAGCCGAGGAGGGGCGACTTTCCAATCACCCTCTGGGAGCGGCGACTTTCTTGTCGCCGACTTCCGTGCGCTGTCAGCCATACAAGAAGGGAACACTCACCTCCTCTCTCTCGTAGGGTCCCTCAATTGTGCTAAAGCAATCAGATTGAACCAAAATAAAGCGATATGCTATATATATTGAGGTCGCGAGCAGGGCGAATATGTACCGGTTGACGATACGGAAGCACGCCATCAAAACCCTGCGAAGAATGCGATCTCGGGATGCTCACCGCGTGCGGGTCGAATTGGACAAGCTAGTCCACAATCCCAGTGCCCGGGACGTGGACGTCACACCGTTGCGGGGCCGTCCTGGCTTTCGGCTGCGGGTGGGCCCGTGGCGGATCATTTTTGAGCAGAACGAAGAGGCCCGAGTCATAGACATCCTGCGCATCGGCCCACGCGGCGATATTTACAAAAACTAGGAGGGGGCCATGACCAAACCACAAGTTATCCTCGACGATGGCGGGAACCCGGCATTCGCCGTGATCCCGTGGCGGGAGTACACTCGCTTGGCGATGTTGGATGTCGCCGCAGGGCTAACCGACGAAGAGCTTTACGATCACGCCAAGTCCGTGGGGGGAGAGTCTTTTCCAATCGAGTTGGTGGATCGCCTTCTGGCGGGAGAGAACGCTGTCAGGGTATACCGGGACCATCGCGGCATGACTCAGAAGCAGCTCGCCGGTGCCGCTGGTATCAACCCCCTCTATCTGTCACAAATAGAGAGGGGCGTCCGCACCGGCTCGGCTCGAACCTTGGCCGCGCTCGCCGAGGCGCTCGGCGTCGACGTGGACGACCTGATCTGATTCACATGGAGATTTATCAGGAGAAGGGGACAGCCACCCCCTCACTGCGAGCCGTATACACCACTGCCCCACCTTCTCGAGCCTGCGCGGCATCATGCAAGCGGCGGCTTTAGGGAACGGTCACGTTCTCGTTCTGATCTCGGCCGCACGGCAATGGAGGAGGCGCGTACGGAGGAATCCCTCGGCCGCGGCCATCACCACTATGGCTTCACCATGTGGATGGCGGGCGGCGGCGTCAAGGCAGGGATCACCTACGGCGCCACCGACGAACTCGGAATGCACGCCATCAAAAACCGAGTCTCGCATCACGATTTTCACGCCACCATCCTCCGCCTCCTGAGCCTGGACCACGAACGGCTCACCTACCGCCACAACAGCCGCGACTTCCGCCTGACCGACGTCTACGGCAATGTCGTCCACGACATCATCGCCTGATCGGGCGAAAAGAGGCGATTGCCAAAATGCGCAAATCTTGGTCTTGATTGCAATGCAATCACGGCATAGCTTACGTACGGAAACTGAAGAAGTGGAGGCGTAGCGATGGCGAGCATTACGATCCGCAAACTTGATGACGAGGTTAAAACACGGCTGCGCATCAGGGCGGCCGAGAACGGGCGTTCAATGGAGGAAGAAGCACGGACCATTCTGCGTGAGGCGGTTGACATGGAGGCAACCCCGAAGAAGGGGCTGGCCGCGGCGCTCCAGGAACTGTTCAGGCCCTTTGGCGGTGTGGAACTGGATATTCCGCCGCGCGAACCGATGCGTGAGCCACCTGGATTCGATTGAGGGGGCGGCTGATGATTGTTCTGGACACCGATGTCGTCTCCGAGTTGATGCATGATAATCCATGGCCCGCTGTTTTTGATTGGGTGAACGACCAGTTGGTGCGCAATCTGTTCGTGACGGCGGTGACCGAGGCGGAGATCCGCGCTGGCATCGCTTTTCTGCCCGAAGGCAAGCGGCGCCGGGGTCTCGCAATTGCGGCCGAACGCGCCTTCAGCGAGTTGTTCTCTGGTCGCGTGCTGCCTTTCGACGGCGAGGCGGCTCGCTCCTATGCGCAGATCGCTGCGCAGCGGCGCAAGGCGGGCCGACCGATTGCACAGGCCGATTGCCAAGTCGCTGCCATCGCCCATTCTCGGGGCGCGGCGGTGGCGACAAGAAATGTTCGGGATTTCGAGGGGACAGGGATCGATGTCATCGACCCCTGGGTGGGCAGAAGAGCTATTCCGTGAAACAAGGCGCACTCTCTCTTACTCTTAAGGGGACAGTCATCTCCTCTCTCCTGTACAATACCGTCACACCTTCACGAGCCTGAGCAGGTTCATCCATGTTGACTGACGCAAGCTTTGGAACTCGACCGGTTGGTTGGGACCGCCGCGGATTCCTCAAGGAACTCGGCTTGGGCGGCATCGCCCTGGCCAGCCTGCTCACGGACCAGACGGCGAGCGGTGCGCCGGCCATACCCCCAGGTGACCTCAGCGAGCCGCTCGCGCCCAAGCAACCACACTTCGCCCCCAGGGCGAAGAACGTCATCCTCCTGTTCATGGTCGGCGGCGCGAGCCAGCTTGAGACCTTCGATCACAAGCCGCTTCTGAAAAAGTACGCCGGAAAACTGGCCCGGGAAATCTTCTCCAAGGAAGACCTGGAGGGCCTGAACCCGGAGAAGGACTACACCAACACCCGCATCGTTCCGCCGGTGTTCTCGTTCAAGCGCTATGGCCAGAGCGGAGCTTGGGTCAGCGAGATCTTCCCGAACCTGACGAAGGTGGTCGACGACATCGCGTTCATCAACTCGATGCACACCGATTCGGCGATCCATTCCACCGGCCAGATCCTCATGCACACGGGCTATTCCGTACAGGGCCACCCCAGTCTCGGCTCTTGGGTGACCTACGGGCTGGGGTCGGAGAACCGGAACATGCCGGGATTCGTGGTGATGAAGGACGGCCTTCCGTCCGGCGGGCGCGCGCTTTACGATGCTGGATTCCTTCCGGGGATCCACCAGGCCACGCTGGCGGACGTCGAGCTTGGAAAGCCGCCCGTGCCGCACATCACGGCGCCGGAATTCTTGAGCCGAGGCCAGCAGAGCAAGCAATTGGATCTGGTGCGGAAGTTGAATCGCCTCCACCGCGGCATGCACGCCACTCAGCCCGAGCTCGACGCGCGCATCGCGGCATTCGAGACGGCATTCCGCATGCAGATGGAAGCGCCGCAGCTCTTCGATATCCGGAACGAACCGGAGTCGGTGAAGGCGCTCTACGGCGACACCGACTTCGGGAGGAAATGCCTCACGGCGAGGCGGATGGTGGAGAGCGGCGTCCGTTTCGTGGAGATTCTCGACGGCGCCCAAAGGCGATGGTGGGACGCGCACGGCAACCGCGGCGGACTCATCAACAACCACCGCAAAAACGCGGCCCGCACCGATCAAGGCATCACGGCCCTCATCATGGACCTGAAGTCACGCGGTATGCTGGACGAGACTCTCGTCGTCTGGGCCACCGAGTTCGGCCGTACCCCGATGGAGGAGGCGCGTACGGAGGAGTCCCTCGGCCGCGGCCATCACCACTACGGCTTCTCCATGTGGATGGCGGGCGGCGGCGTCAAGGCAGGGATCACCCACGGCGCCACCGACGATCTCGGCATGCACGCCATCAAGGACCGCGTCTCCCACCACGATCTCCACGCCACCATCCTCCACTTGCTGGGCCTGGATCACGAGCGGCTCACCTTCCGCCACAACAGCCGCGACTTCCGCCTGACCGACGTCTACGGCAACGTCGTGCACGAGCTGATTGCCTGATCGGGTACTGGTAAGTGGAGGCTGATCCGACGATGCTGAGCCAGCATTAATTCTAGCTCGTCCTCTTCTGAAAACTCAGGTGTTTCGGAAATCGACAGCGTGGGATACGCGATTAGTTGCTTCTCAATGCGGTCTATAGAAGTCCAATTGAGGTCCATTTTTGATTTTTTACGAGGTGCCGGGCGACGCACTGCCAGGAACATCTGGCTCTACGATGTCAGACTGAGGCCGTGTTCGCCGATCAGTTTGCATTAGATTCGACGAGATACTAGTTCGGGAAGGTTGTTTGACGAATATTCGTTGAGGGATGAACGATGAGAAAAAAAGAAGCCCCTTGGCTGGAGGGAATCGAAGGTGAGGAAGCTCGGGAGTTGATAGAGTCGAACTCCCCGGTGATTCGAGTAGTTGCGGGGCCCGGTTCCGGGAAGACCACCTGTCTAAAACGACGTACCAGAAGGCTTATTGAGGGGGACGGAATCAACCCGACAACAATGTTCGTCGGGACATTCACAAGGGCAATCGCTAGCGAGCTGAAGGAGGCGCTTGGACGAGACGTCAGAGTCTCGACTTTGCACTCGCTAGCTTACGATCTACTCCGAAAGAATCCAGCTGCCTTGCGGGGTATGAGGCTTCGCTTCCTTCTGAATTTCGAACAGGATGCTTTGCTCTACGACATCGAAAAAGCTGCGCGTTCAATCGGAAACATTTACGCGCGCCGAGAGGAACTACGTCTTTTGCAGGCAAGTAGATCGCAACGGGCAAACTACGTGAACGCAGCTTTCGCGGGCGCCGTGACGCGTTGGTTGCAACAACATCGCTCAATGTTGATTGGTGAGGTCGTATTCCTGTGCGTATTAGGTCTCGAAAGCGAGGATATTCCTTCCGGTGAATTCCACCATGTTGTAATTGACGAATACCAAGACCTAACGGCAGCGGAACAGGAACTTGTGGGTCTGGTGTGGTCGCGCAAGGGTTCGCTGACAGTCATGGGTGACAATGACCAATCGATATACGGGTTTCGATTTAATCACCCAAAGGGTATCTCCGACTTCCACAAAGCCTGGCCAGAGTATGAGTGCATCGATTTGACTTTCTCCAAGAACCGCCGCTGTGGTAGCCAGATTCTATGGGCCGCGAACCTCATGATGGCCGAGGCGGGCAGCACTAAGCCGCGTATGCTTCCGCAGAGTGGACGTCGAGGCCGACTAACTCTTGTTCAATGGGACACACTTGATGATGAAATCCAGGGTTTGGCGAATTACATAGGTTCCCACTCTGGCGAGTCCTTTCTAGTTCTCGTTCCCCGACGTTTCATCGGATACCGCATTGCAGAGAGTGTTGGCGAAGACGCTAGGACTGCATTTACTGAGGAGATTGTGGAACATCCAATCGCGCAGGAGGCCTTCACCGCGGCTTCCCTATTGGCGGATTCCGAAGACTGGGTAGCTACTCGTGTATGGCTGGGTTTTCACGGAACGGAGCCAAAGCAAGCTGTTCGTAGAAACGCGTTGGCATACTCTGGTCTATCGCCAGATGTTGGAGGCCACGAACTGATTCGCGGAATTGCTAGTGGCGACATCAGTGTATCCCACGCTGGCCAAACTCATGTTAAAAGGAGAGCCCAAAAAGCAATTAAACTGATTGAGCAAGGCTTGGATCCAAGCGAGGTCATCGACCTTATATTTTGTCCGGCATCGGCCGAATTAGAGTCCGACCCTGAGAAACAAAGGTGGTTGGATAAAGATCTCCGAGAGTTGCGTACAGCAGCACGTAAGCTGCTTGCTGCCCAGGACACCCCAGACTTAGGCAAAATTCTTAATTCAATGAGGTACAAGATAGCTACGAGGGCTCCCTTGACGTCAGATCGCGAGGAGCCACGCGTTAGGATCATGACGCTTCACTCCGCCAAAGGACTCGAGGCTGACAACGTCATAGTTGCAGGGGTTGCTGACCAACTCATGCCGGGCCGGGAGAACAAGAGCAAGGTTGTTGCGGAACAACGCCGGCTACTCTATGTGGCGGTCACACGTGCGAAAGATTCGTTGATTGTTTCATGGTCTAGACGAGTTCGTTTCGACGACTTGATGAAGAACATGGGCAGAACCACTGACGGGATAGTTACGATCAACGGCGTGAGATGGGCTAGGACTTCCCGAAGTTCTTTGTTGCCGCAGGGACTCACTGGCGTAATTGCCGGGAATCAATGGCTCTCCGCAAACCAATGGCGCGTTCAAGGATGAGCGAGGACATATGATAGGAGGAGATAGGAACAGTCACCTGTTCTTTACTACAGTCAGAGGGAATTTAAATACATTGGCCCCCCTTAACTGTAGAACAGTCAAGAAGGGATGGAGGATTTATGCAGATCTCAAGATTGGAAGGGGATAAGTGGGCGGAACGTACCGCCCGAATCGGTTTTCCTATTCTTGTCGAATATGCTCAACAGTATCGCCGCGAGATCACCTATGGCGAGTGGCAGGACAAGATCGTCCGACGCGAATTGGGAAATTCGACGGTTCCAGCGGTACGTTATGGCCATCCAGCTGGAAGGATTGGTGACGTGTGCAAAGAGTACGCGGCCCGGAAAAAGGTGACCAAGCCAGTACCACTGATCAACCTCATGGTTGTGAACGAGAAATCACGAGTGCCCGGCGCCGGTGCAACCGAGTACCTGAAGCACTTTTGTGATGTCCGGGGTATCAGCTTCAATCCAGAGCGCTGCAGCGTTCGGGAGAAGCGGGCAATTATCGAGCATGCCCTGGAGGAGATCTTCGACTTTCCGCATTGGGGGGACGTACTGAGAACATGTGGTCTGGACGAACCGAAGAAGCCCCACTCGCCGAAGCGTCCACATCCCCGGTCTGGCGGATGGCACACCGGTCCGGAAAGCGAAGCACACAAGACTCTGAAACAACAAATCGCCGTTACTCCTGCAATAGTTGGTGTGAAGACGGATGAGAATGGCGTAGAGGAGCACGTCTTGTGGTCCGGTGACAAGGTTGACGTTTACTTCGCAAAGACAGCTGTGGCTGTCGAGGTAAAGACCGCTGATGCCGGATTCAGCGAGATCCATCGTGGCATTTTTCAGTGCATCAAGTATAGGGCTGTCTTGCGGGCTCAGCAGGTTTATGATCGTGAGATCCCGACTGCGGACTGTCGACTGGCACTCGGCGGTGTACTTCCAGAGGAGCTCCAGGACATCGCGAAGCTCTTCAAGGTTCGTGTGGTGTCATGCTGAGAGAGAATGAGATGATATTGGCCATGGCCTTGCTACGCACAGGATGTACTATTGAAGAACGGTCAATAATCGGCGGGTCATTCTGCCCCCGACCTACAGTGGCAGAAGGGAACAGTCCTCTTCTCGCGTGTAGTCAGTTTAGGTCCTTTTCGTCGCGACCGCACCTGACACGATGCTCGGTAGATCGCCGACTATCGTATGGAGATCGGTAGAAAACAAACTTTCAAGCGGCGACTCTCCATAGCCAAAAGCCCATAGGAACAGTTCTGCTCCCAATGCAGAAGGCTGACAGACAATTCCACTGGCAGGCGCAGCTCGGAATATGAGCTTAAGTGAGACCTGATCGCCGAATTGCCATTGACCTTCGATAAGGCCGTCCAAATACAAGGGGAATTATATCTAATGCTTGACACCCCCGCTTCATTCATGTAGACTCTTTCCA